>PEUI01000298.1:11642-17627 GCA_002785585.1 Lysobacterales bacterium CG02_land_8_20_14_3_00_62_12 | reverse complement strand
GAACATAAAGCCATTTACCGAGTTGGCACGCGCGTTGTGGTTGGCCACATCAACCGTGTGGTAACCGCCATGACGCGGCACGCCGGGCAGATCAGCGGCCAAGTTGGTGATGCCGAACAATTCCGGACCCGGAACATTGAATGGGCCACCCAGTGGATGCTTGAATTCGATGCGGTGCAGTCGGCCCCAATGGTAGTCGGCTTGATTCGTCGAGTTGGCGAAGGCCGGCGCAAAGGCGTCGCTGGCGAGCAAGTCCAAGCTGTCCCGCAGGGCTTTCAACAGCACGAAATCACGCGCGTCTTCGGCGTTCGGTGCCCCGGTCACTTGGAAGAAATTGACCCCGGAAACGCCGACACCGTGGCGGCTGGGATAGCTATCCAGCAGGTATTTGAAGGCAATATAGGACTCGTCGCCGCCGGGTAATGCAGCGCCCAGGCCGATACGCGTCATCGTCGTATCAATCACCGCGCGGATCGCCTGACCGCGCCAAACCGAAAACAGCGTCGCTGCCACCGAATGATCCATTTCGGTAGGCGTCGGCGCCGTCAAGGCAAATGGCACGTCGCCTGGATCGTAGCCTTCGATGATGCCGGTAGGCGTGGAGAAGTCCCAGGCATTGAGACGGCCGATGGCTTCGATCACGCCGGTATCGTCGGCCAAGGCTTTCAGCTCAGCCCAAGGCGAAGCGCTACCCCGAGCGAACGCCGCCGCCAGCTCGGGCATGACCAGTTCGGCATCCAGCAATTGGTCGTTGGCTTGGGTCTTGACGATGTCGGCGGCGGTGATTTTTTCTGGTCGCGCCAACAGCGTTTGCAACATGCGGTCCACCCGACCGAGCCGCAAACTGTTGTAGCCGAAGTTCAAGTAGTAAAGCCCACCCCCCGGACGCACTTGATTGAAGGCGTTGTTGTCCAGCGTGTTGCCAATCGGATCGTTGTTGGCGTTGGCAATGTAGTTGCTCGACGGATTGATCACGAACGGCATTTCACCCGGCGGCAAAATCTCAAACGGCACCGCCTGATTGGCCTGCGGATGGCTGATCGGCAGCCACTCGTTCTTGCGGGTTCCGCTGCCATCCCGAATCAGGAACGGCGGCGCGCCATCGATCGTGTTGAGCGTCTGCAGGTCCTCGCGAATCGGTGCTTCGGCGCTGGTGAAATAGGCGATGTTGCCGACGGTATCGGCATACGAAAAGTTCTGCGAGCCAAAATCGAAATACTGCAAGGCGGCGCGGAACTCGTCCAGGTTGTTGGCGCGGTTGATCCGACGAATGCTGTCGAGTTCGTGGGTGGCGCCCCAACCGGTATACGCCACCGACAGACCGATATTGCCCTGGATCGACAGGATCGGCCCATGGTTGCGTCGTGGCACGACCACGGTAACGCCGCCATTGGTGTAGCCGATGCTGGTCTCGCGCTTGACGTTATCCATCACGCCATCAAACGGATTGACGTTGTAGACCTGAAACACCCACTGCACCGGCTCGGCGACGCCTTGGTACATCGTGTGCGTGGGCAACCCGAAGGTATTCAGGCGCAGTTGCTCCTGATAGGTGTCGGTGACATCCAGCGGGTTGACGGTTAGACCCCAGCAAAACTTTACCGTGCAGCCGAGCAGAATATTGGGCGTTCCGGGTGGCGACAAACCCGACACATTCAACGGATTGGGATAACGGCTGTCGGTCGAAACGATATGCGCTTCGTGCATGATCGCCGGTAGATCCAGCGCCAGATGCGGGTCGTTGGCGAGGATCGGTTTGCCAGAAACCGTGGCCGCGCCGGAGACCACCCACCAGTTGCTGCCGGAACGATCCGCGTGCGGTCGCAGGCTGGGTGCGATCAGTGGGTTGTTCGCTACTTTGCCCAGCAGATCGCTGGCCAGCGCCATGGTTTCCGGACTGATCAGCGGCACGCTGTCGGCGAATGACTTGGCGCCCGCGCTATCGCCCAGCGCCGACGGTTGAAAGCCGGGGATACTGACGCGATCATCAAACGGTTGCAGGCGATGGGTATCCTCAAAGAACAAGGCCTGGCCACTGAAGCCGCCAGCCGCGCCGGCCTGCTGATAGGCACCCAGTTTCAACGTGTAGTCGATATCGAGATCGAAGCTCAACTGAAACGCCAGCACTTTGCCGATCGCCAGCGAATCCACCGGCGACCAAGGTTCGAAATGACTGAGTTCCAGTGCGCCGTATTCCGGCGGCAAGGGATGCGTGCGCACATAAAAGTTGACGCCATCAGCATACGACTTGAGCTGACCACGGAACTCCATATCCAGAGCGCTCCAGGTAGTCTGTGCGCCGCGGCGCAGACCCATGGTGCGCAGTTGCACATCACTGGCGAGCGCGCTTTGGCCAACCAGCTCGGCCAAGGTGCCACTGGCGGCACGACGGCTGAAATCCATCTGGAACAAGCGGTCCCGGGCATGCACAAAACCCATCAAAAACGCCGCATCTTCATCGTTGGCGGCTTGGATCAACGGCACGCCGGCCGCATCCAGCCCAATACTGCCGGGGGCTTTCATGCCATCGGCAACGATGGTCTCGGCATTCGCGCCGGCGACCCCCAACAACGTCACCGCCGCTAGCGCAGCAAGCAGCGGCCGCAATCCTCGGTTCAATCGGTTATGACTCATGGCTCCCTCCCTAAATGTCGACCATTCGACCTGCCGAATATACGCCGGTCGGCGCACGAAAAGACAGCACAACGCAGCGCTGCCGCTTTTTGTGGGCGCGTCGCTGGTCGTCGCGATGCGCCTTCGGCTGCGCCATCGCAACGATCAGCGACGCGCCCACAACAGCGCGTGGGTCGGCGCAAGCGCCGAAGCCGACCGACGACTTCCACATCGATCAGAGTTTCGCCAAACGTGCGCGTAGGTCAGCAAGGTAGGGGTAAGTCGGGGACCGCAGTAGCGGCGCGATTTCAGCAGCCAAGTTTTGCGCTTCGGCGGTTTTCTGCTGCGCGGTCAGCGCATTGACCAAGGCGACCTTGACCTCAAGGATGCGCGGATCGTTGGCCGGATGCACCGAACTGCGCACCGTGAGCGCTTCGCGCAATAACGATTCGGCCGCAGTGGCATCGGCGATGGCGAGCTTTACCCTCGCCAACGAGAACAGCGCCGTGCCGAGCCGGAAATTTCCGGCCGGCAGTGCCTTGCGCGCCAGCGCCAACGCGCTGGTCGCCATCGCCTCGGCCTCGGCCCGGTGGCCGGCATCGAGTTCTGCCTCGGCGAGCCGTGCCTGCAAAATGGCCAGCATCGGATTGGATGCGCCAGTGGCATTTCCGCTGGTGGCAGCGAGTGCCGCGACCGCTTCGCGAAGTTCGCGCAACGCTTCCGGAAACTGGTGTTGCAAACGCAACAGATTGCCGATTTCCCCACGGCTAGTGTTCAGCCATTGCGACGCCGGCAATTCATGCTGCCGCTGAATGGCCAGCGCTGCGCGCAACGCGGTCTCTGCCGCCGCGTAGTGACCCTGCAGTGCCAGCGTAACGCCGAGGTTGAAGAGCGGGTTGGCGCTGTTGGTCTCGGTGCTGGAGCCTTGAATCCTGGCCCAGATCGCCAGTGCCTCGCGAAAAGCCGCGACCGCCTGATCCAACTGGCCGAGCTCGCGATAGTCGACCCCAAGCAGATTGCTGTGGAAGGCAAGCGCTTCCGGCCGGGTATCGCTCTGCACCGCTTTTCCTGCTCCAGCATCCGTAGACGTTGGGGCAGGACTTCTGCAAACCGGCCCTGCATTTCCAACACGCGGAACAGATTCGATTGCACTGTCCACGCTGGTTGGCTCTCCGGCCCGTAGAGTTGTCTGACCCCGTCGAGCGCGATCCGCAGCGCCGCCTCGGCACCGGCCAGGTCACCCTTGTGCAGCAACATCTGACCCAATTCGTTGTAGTTACTGCTGATCTTGCTGTGGCGATCGCCGTGCGAACGGCTGTCGATCTGGATGGCTTCCCGGAACGCGCTCTCCGACTCGTCGTAACGCGCGAGTTCGCCGAGTACGCTGCCCAGCAATTGCAGGTCGTCGGCGACCAGCGCTGGCGCAGTGGCGAGATTCAGTCGATCAGCAGCGAGCAATTGGCGCAACAGCGGTTCCGCCAGTTTCGAATCGCCGCGCAAAAACAGGATATTGGCGCTGACCCGTTCGGCATCGCTGATTTCGCTCAACCCCGCGCGGCCGGCTCGCCTGGCCAGCACCAGCGCTTGCTGGGCGTGGCCATAGGCGGCCGCAAACGCTTGCTTTTCGCTTTCCACGGCCGCGAGCCCGAGCAGGTTGCGTGCGCGAATTTCGTCGGTCACCAGGGGCTCGGCACTTTGTGCCACGGCGGCCTTGAGCAGCGGTTCCGCCCGCGCGTAGTCGCCGATATCCCAATACAGACTGCCGATCAATCCGGTCAGATCGGCACGAATTGCCGGAGCGTTGCCCACGGCCGCCGCCAACTGCGCCTCGCCGATTTGCAGGAGTTGCTGTGCCGTAATTGGCTGCCCCTGGTTTTCGTCCGGCCGGGCCTGCTCAAACACCCCCACCAGGAACTTGCGAACCACCTGCCCGCGCGCCGCCTGTTGTTCGGCGCGCGCCGCTTGTTCCCTGGCCAGTTGTGCCTGCTGCAGACTGATAAACGCCGCCGCCACGCTGACCGCCACTACCGTCACCGCATCGCCCAGCGCATAGCGATTGCGTTTGGCAAACTTGCGCAGTCGATACCAGGCGCTGTCGCGCCGGGCCGCGATCGGACGACCGTCCAGGTAGCGTTGGAGATCGGCACCCAGGGCTTCGGCGGTGGCGTACCGACGCTGCACATCAGCGGCCAACGCGGTCAGCGTGATCCGGTCAAGATCGCCGCGCAGCGCGCGCCTGGGCACCACGCCGGTCGGGTGATCGACCGCCGCACTCGGCGGCGTCGGCTCATTGCTGGTTACCGCCGCGCTCGCGTCAAACGGCGCGGTACGCGGTGGCCGGGTTTCAGTGAGCAGTTCATACAGCACCACGCCGAGCGCATAGACATCGGTCGCCGTGGTAATTGCGCCGCCGTTGAACTGTTCGGGTGCGGCATAGTCCGGGGTCAGCAGGCGCGCGGCGGTCTGTGTCGGCGCCGCCACGTCGGTCGTCGCCAGCACTTTGGCAATGCCAAAATCGAGCAGCTTGGGCGTACCGTCGGTGGCCACCAGGATATTCGATGGTTTGAGATCGCGGTGCACGATCAGGTTTTGGTGCGCGTATTGCACGGCGCCGCAAACCCGCAGGAACAATTGCAGCCGCGCCCGCAGATCGAGCGCGTGGTCACGCACGTAGGCGGTGATTGGCACGCCCTCGACATACTCCATCACCAGATACGGGGCGCCATCGGCATCGACGCCACCATCGATCAGGCGGGCGATGTTTGGATGCGCCAGGCGCGCGAGGATCTGGCGCTCCTGGCGAAAGCGCTGCACCAGTCCTGGCGTCGGGTAGGCCACTTGCTTGATCGCGACCTGTTGCTCGAATTCGCCGTCACTGCGTTCGCCGAGCCAGACTTCTCCCATGCCGCCGACGCGTTGCCGCAGCGAGTTCGACACTGCCCCCGCGCATGAATTCGGTGCGTTCACCAAACTGAAAGTCGCGTTCGTCCAGATGGCGTATCAGTTGCCCGGCGTATTTGCGAATCCTGCCGATGCCTACGCCCAGGCGAGCTCGGGCGAGCAACGGCAATCCGAGTCGTGGCTGCGCCGAACCTACCCGGTTTCGCTGTTGCGCTTCGCTCCCGACTTCGTGCTGTTTGACCCGCTGCTCGGCAGCTTCGTCGACCAAAGTAATCTGTTCTGCCAGTCGCTGCCCGCAGACAAAAAAGAACTTTGTGCCTTTTACTATAGTCAGCGCAAGCTTGGCTGCCCTGTCGACAACGAGCAGCTTCATGGACGGTGCCGACCTGGCCTACGGTCTGATTCCTCAACATCCGTTGGCGCCATTTACCCAAGGCGCCTGCTGCATCGGCCGAGCCAGCGCCGGTCCCG
>PEUI01000298.1:10124-11594 GCA_002785585.1 Lysobacterales bacterium CG02_land_8_20_14_3_00_62_12 | reverse complement strand
GTGACGCTTTGTGCAACGACGCAGGCGGGCGATAAGGACCAGCAAGATGGGTAAGTTATTTCTGCGCGACGCCTAAGTATCGATAGATGAAAGCGCGTCTTTGTCTCCGTGGCGTCGTTTGCGTCTGGCCACAGCGGCAAATCCAGCGCTTTAATTTGCACCGATACTCCAGCATCGCCACCACGTTGGTGATCGGCGTATCGCGCGGTTTGCTCAATTGATTGAGCAGCCAGATCGGCAGCGTGCGCTCGGTACCAGCGGTGAAGGTGGTCACGATAATCTCGTCAAAACTGAGCGCAAACGCGAGCATGCCACCGGCCAGCAAAGCGGTGGCAATATTAGGCAGAATGACGTAGCGAAAGGTCTGCAAAGGATCGGCGCCCAGGTCCATCGACGCCTCCACCAGCGCCGGCGAGCTGCGCCGGAAACGCGCGATCACGTTGTTGTAAACGACAACGATGCAAAACGTGGCGTGGCCGAGCACGATGGTCAGCAGTCCCGGTTGCAGCCCGACCAGCTTGAACGCCGACAGCAAGGCGATGCCACTGACGATACCCGGCAAGGCAATCGGCAGAATAAACAACAGCGTGATGCCGTTCTTGCCGAAAAAGCGCCGTCGATAGAGGGCAGCGGCGGCCAGCGTGCCAAGCACCATGGCGGCCACGGTGGCCAGGCTGGCCACCTGCAGCGACCACCAGATCGCCGCCCGCAGATCGTCGCGCGCGAACGCCTCGGCAAACCATTGCAGGGTGAAGCCCGGTAGCGGAAAACTGAAGGCGCTCTGCTCGGTATTGAAGGCATAAATCACAATCACCAGGATCGGCAAATGCAAAAACAACAGACCGCCCCATGCCGCCAGCCGGAGCCCCCAGCCTGCGGCGTGATCGGCGTCAGAGCGCATCGAACGCGCCCAGGCGCCGCGCCAGCGCCACTCGCTGGCGCAGGCCAGCAGAAAGCTGCGAGGGTTTGCGTTCGCCGTAACCCTCCAGCGCCACCATCGTCGGCGCCGCGCTACTGCGGGCAGCGCGCTCGGTCTTGGCACCGCCCTTGACCATCAGCCCGTAAGCGACGTTGTCCGCTCAAGTGCGCAAACCGGGCGGACAAGCGCAGCGCAACCGGCACGGACGACCGCCGACCGAGGTCACCGGAGGTGACTGCGCCGCGCTTTTTACCCTACCAAAACGCCGCCATCAGCCGCCCATGATGGCAATGTAGTCGGCGGTTTTCACGTTGACTTTGCAGGCGCTGGCTTGCTCGAACTCGGTCACCCAATCGTAAGCCTTGTCGCTCTCGCCGCGTTCGATGTAACCGGGCCAGGCGATGATATCGAGCTGGCCTTCCAGCACCGGTGCCGCTGGCGTCACTGGCGCCACCACAGCCACCGCCGGTGGCGGCGGTTGGCGGCGAACCGGGAAGGCTCCGGTGGCGGGGCAGCGGCAGCAAAAACCCCAGCCGGCCACCGGCGGCAAA
>PEUI01000298.1:6542-10111 GCA_002785585.1 Lysobacterales bacterium CG02_land_8_20_14_3_00_62_12 | reverse complement strand
CTTGTCCAACCACCCGCGACCGCCTTGCTTCGCTGGCGCGCTCGCCTTGTAATTGCTCCGCACGGCCAAACCTTAAGCCGTCAATCCTGATCGAGACCCGAACGATGGCCATTTCTCCGTGGATTTTTGAAGCGACCGAAGCCGATTTTCAAGCGCAAATCCTGCTGGCCTCGCAGCAGCAGCCGGTGCTGGTGGATTTTTGGGCGCCCTGGTGCGAGCCCTGCAAACAGCTGACGCCGGTGCTGGAAAAAATCGTCAGCGCGCTCAAGGGGCGGGTGCTACTGGCCAAGATCAATAGCGATGAGCAAGGCCAACTGGCGGCGATGTTTAATGTGCGCTCGTTGCCGACGGTGATTCTGATCCGCGACGGCCAGCCGGTCGATGGATTTACCGGCGTGCAGCCAGAAGCCGCCATCAGCCAGTGGTTGGCGCCGCATCTGGAGGGCGTCGAAGCGCCGGCCGAAGTCGTGGAAGAGGCGCCCGTGGTGACGCTGACGCCGGTCGAGAAACTGGCCGCCGCGCGCGCCGCGATCAGCGCCGAGCCAGAAAAATCAGAGCTCAAGCTGGCGCTGATCGAGGCCCTGCTCGGCACCGGCGAAAGCGATTTGGCGGCGACCGAGCTCGACGCCCTGCCGGCCAATCTGGCGGTCCACGACATCGCCATCAAGGCGCGCGCCGAGCTCGATTTTGCGCGGGCGCTGAAAGACGCCCCGGACGAAGCCACGCTGCAACTGCGGCTGGACAGCAAAGCCGACGACCACCTCGCGCGCTATCAGTTTGGCGTGCGTCGGCTGCTCGCCGGTGATCCAGAAGCCGCGCTGGAAGCGTTTCTCGACATCTTGCAACGGGATCGCCAATGGCAAGAAGATCGCGCGCGCAAAAGTCTGATCGCCGCGTTCGCCTTGATCGACGACGCCGACCTGGTCAGCCGCACACGGCGACGCATGGCAGCGCTGTTGTTTTGATTCCCGGTAGGGCGGGATTGAAGCCCACCCAGGGATAAGGGTAGGTCGGGTTGCAACCAGACGCATCGGCCAAGTTGTCGGGCTGCAGCCCGACCTGCCGAGCTTCAACCTGACGTACCATCGCTGTCTCGCCTTGGGAGTTCGTCATGTTCTCGCGCCGCCTGCAACGCTATTTTCTGACCGGCATCCTGACCATTCTGCCGATCTGGTTGACCTGGATCGTGTTCCGCTTTGTGCTCAGCGGCCTCAACTATGTTTCCACGCCCTGGGTCAAGGGCGTGCTGGCGCCGCTATCGCAACAATTTCCCGGCGCTTTGGGCTGGCTGCAAACCACTTCGGTGCAGGCCGCGATCAGCATCCTGATGTCGCTGCTATTTATCCTGGCGACCGGGCTGATGGCGACCCGGGTGATCGGTCAGCGCGCGCTGAAGTTGTTCGAGTCCTGGCTCAACCGCATTCCGCTGGCGCAAACCGTGTACGGCGGCGCCAAGCAGTTGCTGGAGGCCATGCGCAACACGCCCGATGGCTTGCAACGGGTGGTGCTGATCGATTTTCCCTCGCCAGAAATGAAGACCGTGGGCCTGGTAACCCGCACCATGCGCGACACGCTCACCGGCGAAGAACTCGCCGCGGTGTATGTGCCCACGACCCCGAATCCGACCTCGGGCTATCTGGAGATCGTGCCGGTGAGCTTGTTGACGCCGACCGATTGGACCGTGGATCAGGCGATGGCCTTCATCATTTCCGGTGGCGCCAAAGCCCCGGCCACCATTCCGTTTCGACGCCGTTGAGGCCACCATGAATTGGTCTGATCCGCGTGCGCAAAAGCTGTTTTTGGTCCTCACCGGCCTGTTCATCTGCAATGTGATCCTGGCCGAATTCGTCGGCGTCAAGATCTTCGCGCTGGAGCCCACGCTCGGCATCGACACGCTCAATTGGTCGCTATTCGGCCAGAGCGGCTCGCTCAATTTCACCGCCGGCGTGATGCTGTGGCCGGTGGTGTTCGTGATGACCGACATCATCAACGAATACTACGGGCCGCGCGGCGTGCGGTTTATTTCCTGGCTAGCGGTGGCGCTGATCGTTTACGCGTTTGGCTTTGCCTATCTGGCGATACACCTGGTACCGGCAGCATGGTGGGTAACCGTCGGCGCCGAACACGGCGTTCCGAATATGCAGGCGGCCTTTGCCCAGGTGTTTGGTCAGGCGTTGTGGACCATCGTTGGCTCGATCATCGCGTTCCTGTTGGGGCAACTGATCGATGTCTGGGTCTTTCAACGCATCCACCGCGCCACCGGACCGCGTTGGCTGGGTTTGCGAGCCACCGGTTCGACCCTGGTGTCGCAATGGATCGACAGCTATGTGGTGCTGTACATCGCCTTCGTGATCGGCCCGCAACACTGGTCGCTGTCGTTGTTCCTCGCCATCGGTACGGTCAACTACCTGTACAAGGGATTGGTCGCCATCCTGGCCACGCCGGTGCTGTATCTGGTGCACGGCCTGATCGACCGTTACCTCGGCCACCCCGAAGCCCTGCGCCTGCGTGCCAGTGCCGCCGCCGAGTAAGGCGGGGCAGTTCAATCGCGGTGGCGGACCGCGACCATCGGCTCTGGGCCGCAACCGGGAGGGATCGGCGCAACGTCGCCACCAATAATGATCACCATCCGGGGGCGCTGATGGCGTCGTCCGGCCGCGAGTAATACAATGTTCGTCAAGGTAATACTGCTGGAATTGCTGATGGCCACGTCGATCACCGTTAAAGGTCAAGTCACCATCCCGAAAAAAATACGCGATGCGCTAAAGCTTTCGGCTGGCGATGGCATCGACTTCGCGGTAAACCGCGACGGCCAAGTCGTCGTCCTCAAGACTGGCGCGCGCCCGCCGCGCCAACGCGACCGCTTCGACGCGGCCCGCGGCAAGGCCGACGTACGCTGGCGCACCGATGCGTTGATGGCCTTGCTCCGCGGCGCGGACTAAGGCGTGTTGATGGTCGATACCAATGTCCTGGTGGACGTGTTGGAAGATGACCCGGATTGGGCGGAGTGGTCGCTCGTTCAACTGCGCGCGCAGTCGCAGGTCCACGACCTGATCATCAACCCGGTGATTTACGCCGAATTGTCACTGGCCTTCGATTCGGTACAGCGCTTGGACCGCGTCATCGCCAGCATCGGCATCAGCCTGCACGACTTGCCCCGACCGGCATTGTTTCTTGCGGGTCGCGCATTCGTGAAGTATCGACGTGCTGGCGGCAGCAAAGCCAACGTGCTCGCGGATTTTTTCATCGGCGCGCACGCCGCCGTAATCGATTGCGCGATCCTGACCCGGGACCCACGACGCTATCGAAACTACTTTCCCACGGTGGCACTGGTGACCCCATAGTCGCCTGAAAACCAGGGCCCGCCTTGGTTTTTTTCCTCAAGGCACCCGCAACGCTAGCGCAATCGTGGCCGACCTACAGCTAGCCAAAAGCATCGTAGGACAAGCGCCCGATCAGGCCGACCACCACCACCAAGAACACCGCACGAATGAAGCGGCTGCCTTTGAGAATCGCCAGGCGGCTACCGCAGCCATTGCCGAGCATGTTGCCCACGATCAACGGCAGCA
>PEUI01000298.1:0-6531 GCA_002785585.1 Lysobacterales bacterium CG02_land_8_20_14_3_00_62_12 | reverse complement strand
ACGACGAAACCGGCGACCATCAGCACCAGCCAGGAAGCGATATCGGCGGCGACGTTGCTCAGCTTGGAAACCGCCGACGCACGCAAAAAATCGAGCCCCAATACGCTGACGAAAGCAAACACCATCAGCACGCCGGTACCGGGGCCAATCAGCCCGTTGTAAAACCCGGTCGCGGCGCCGACCAGCAGCGTTCGCGGCAATATCTGGGCAGCATCCGGCGGCAATTTGAGGGTTTGCCCCAGGTCCTTGCGCACAAAGGTGTAGATCGCCAGCCCCACGCAGAGCCCGAGCACGAGCAACTTCAGGAGATCGGCATCCAGGCGCTTGGCCAACTGCACACCCAGAAACGAAAACACCAGCGCCGAAGTCGCCGCCGCCAGCAGAATGCCACGCGGCAGGCGGACCGCACGCAGGTAATTCACCGCCGCCACACTGGTGCCAAAAATCGAGCTGGTGCGCTGGGTGGCGATCACCTGCAGAATGGAAAACTCCGGGAACAAGTTCAGCATCGCCGGCGTCAGGATCAATCCGCCGCCACCAACGATACTGTCGAGAAAGCCCGCCGCAAAACCGGCCGTAGCGGCCCAGGCCATCAGCGTAACGGTCATTCGGCAAGACCCGGAAGGTAGCGATCAACGCCGATCCAGCGCGGTGGGCAATTCACTTCAATCCTTGGCCAACAGCAGCGAACCCAAGCCAGCGAGCCTACAAGGAGTGACGCCTGCCTGGCGACGTTTTTTTAGTTCGGCACTCACCCCAACGACGTTGCGGCACAATCGCGCGTCGGCCACGGTGAGGCATCGGCATCGCTACAATTCCCGCCATGCATGACCCCATCCTGAAACTGACGATCGAGCTTTGTCGGCGCCCTTCGCTGACACCGCAGGATGCCGGGTGCCAGCCACTGATTGCTGAACGATTGCGCGCAGCCGGGCTGATGATCGAAAACCTGCGCTTCAATCACACCGATAATTTGTGGGCACACCATGGCAGCGGATCGCCCGTGCTGGTGCTGCTCGGGCATACCGATGTAGTGCCGACCGGCCCTGCCGACGCCTGGACCACGCCGCCGTTCGAACCGAGTGTGCGCGATGGTCACCTGTACGCACGCGGTGCCGCTGACATGAAGGGCAGCGTGGCGGCGATGACGCTGGCGCTGATCGAGTTTGTCCGCCGTCACCCGGACCACCACGGCGTGGTCGGTTTGCTGCTCACCAGCGACGAAGAAGGTGTGGCGGCGGATGGCATCAAGCAGGTCACCGAAAGTTTTGTACAGCGTGGCCAAGCCATCGACTATTGCCTGGTTGGGGAACCCACCGCCGACCAACAATTGGGCGACCGAATTCGTATCGGTCGCCGCGGCTCGCTGCACGGACATTTGCAAGTGCTCGGCGTGCAGGGCCACGTTGCCTATCCGGAACTGGCGCGCAACCCGATCCATCTGGCGCTGACGGCGCTGGCGGAACTCTGCGCACGGCGCTGGGATGAAGGCAACGCGGCGTTTCCACCGAGCAGCTTGCAGATTTCCAATATCCACGCCGGTACCGGCGCCAGCAATGTCATCCCCGGCGAGTTGTTGGTGGACTTCAATTTCCGCTTCGGCACGGCGTCGCACGCCGAGGATTTGAAGCGCGAAGTCGCGGCGATATTGAACCGCCGACAACTTGACTACCGCCTGCATTGGCAATTATCGGGCGCGCCGTTTCTCACTGGTCCGGGTCGCTTGCGCGCCGCGGTGACGGCGGCCATTGCACAACACACCGGCCTGGTGCCGCGCGCGGACACCGGCGGCGGCACCTCGGACGGCCGCTTCATCGCGCCGCTGGGTGCCGAAGTCATCGAGCTCGGCCCGGTCAACGCCAGCATTCATCAGATCGACGAGCACGTCAGCGTCGATGATCTCGGCCGTCTCGGCGATTGCTACCTGAGCGTGCTGGAGCATTTGCTGCTCGCGCCCAGGTAAGCGCGGATGCAGCGGACGCGTTTTTTGTGGGCGCGTCGCTTGTCGTCGCGCTTGACCCTCGATGGTGATATCGCGACGACAAGCGGCGCTCCCACAACGCCGACGGTTTCCCGGTCGATCGCCGCTGCCAGGGCAATGGCGCTGGTGGTGCCGACGAGATTCGCCAGCGCCTCGCTACGGATGTTCAGGGTTTCTGCTGGCGACCGAGCGAAGCCAGCGAGCATGGCCTGATTGATTGCCGCGAACCCCCTTCGCTATGGATGATCTGATTGGTGTAGGGCGACGCCGTAAATAGTGTGGATATGCGCAGTGCATCCACCAGTGCGACTGGTGGCATGCGTGCTACCATGAGGAACATGCTGATCGTGGTCGACACCAATGTCTTCGTCGGCGCCTGCCTTGGTTTGGGGGCGTCAAACGCTGTCGTCGGCGACTGCATCAGAGGCCTTCATACACCGGTCATGGGCACGACCCTGCTAACCGAATACGAGGACGTGCTGGGCCGCGATGCGCCGTTCCGAAAATGCCGATTGGACGCTGCGGAACGCGATGAATTGCTGGACATCTTTCTGGCCGCCTGCCGCTGGACGCCAATCTACTTTGGATGGCGTCCCAACCTGGCCGACGAAGGAGACAACCACCTGATCGAGCTAGCGGTCGCCGGGCACGCCAGCCATATCGTTAGCCGCAATCTGCGCGATCTGCAACGCGCTGAACTACAATTTCCCGAGATCCGCGCGGCGACACCCGAGCAATTTCTGAAGGAGGCAAGATCGTGAGCGCATTGACCATTCGCATGCCGGAAGAGAAATACCTACGACTGAAAGCGCTGTCCCGGCGGCGCCGCACCAGCGTGAATCGGCTGATCGACGAAATGGCCACCCTGATGTTGGCCGAAGCCGATGCAGAAACGCATTTCCATCTGCGCGCGCAGCGCGGCCACGGCCAGCAGGAACGGGGTCTGGCGCTGCTGGCCAAAGCCAAGCGTCGTCGATCCGGGGTGGGGTAAGCGCGTTGGTCAGGCGGCGATCCGCAAGGTCGCGCGCAAGAACTCTGGGGCAAAGTCCGCACCGTTTGGCCAGACCACCGTTAGCAGCTCGGGGTGAAGCCGGAAGGACTTGAAGTACTCCGCGTTCCTGAGGGGTTCGAACACCTCCGCTGCGCGCCTTGCGCCGATCTGCGATTGGTCGTCGCGATGGTCGATGATCGTGCGCGGTTGGGGTCACCTCCCACCTATCCGGATGAGCGGCATCCGGCGCGACCACGCTGGCGTGGTCTGTCATGCTGCGCGTTCCCTTGCCGCAGCCAGCATCGCCATGAACGAAACCGAGCCAACCGTCGCGCCGGATGAGCCCAACATCGCGCCAAGCCGGGACTACCCGGTGCTGTTTTTGAAAAAGGGCGAGGATGATCGCCTGCGCCAGGGTCACTTGTGGGTGTTCAGCAACGAGGTGGATGTGGTGCGCTCGCCGCTGGATCAATTCGTGCCCGGCCAAATTGCCGCGATCAGCGATAGCACCGGCCGCATATTGGGTCTCGGCTATGTCAATCCGCAGGCGCTGGTGTGTGCCCGGCTGATGGAGCGCGGCGCCCGCCACGCGGTGGATCGATCACTCATCGTGCATCGCTTGCAGGTGGCGCTGGCACTGCGGCAACGGCTGTACGGCGAGCCGTTTTATCGACTGGTATTTGGCGAGGCCGATGGCCTGCCCGGCTTGGTGCTGGATCGCTACGACGACGTGATCGTCGGCCAGATCGGCACGCTCGGCATGGAGCAGTTGAAAACGGCGATCGTCGAGGCCGTGGTCAAGGTCATCAAGCCGCGGCTGATGGTGTGGAAAAACCATGGCTCGGTGCGCCGTCTGGAAAACCTGCCGGAGTACGTGGAATCCGCCGTTGGCGTGATCGAGGCCAGCACCCGCGTGGTGGAGGCCGGTATCGAGTTTTGGGTGGATATTGCCAACGGCCAGAAGACCGGCTGGTTTTACGACCAACGCGACAACCGCGAACGCCTGCCCAGATTGGTGGCCGGCAAACGCGTGCTGGATGTGTTCAGTTACGTCGGTGCCTGGGGTTTGCGCAGCGCCGCCCTCGGTGCCAGCGCGGTGCTGTGCATCGACAGTTCGGCGCCGGCACTCGCCGCGATCAACGCCGTCGCCCAACAGCAGGGACTGGCGGATCGGGTGCAAACCCGCGAAGCCGATGCCTTCGATGCCCTCAAGGAACTGCGCCAGCAGCGCGAGCACTTCGACGTGGTGATCGTCGATCCGCCGGCCTTCATCAAACGCAAAAAAGATTTTGCCGAGGGCCGCATCGCCTATCGCCGCATCTTCGAAGCAGCAATGCAAGTGTTGTCGAAAGACGGCATCCTGATCGCTTGTTCGTGTTCGCACCATCTGCCGCGCGCGGTGATGCTGGACCTGATCCAGCAGGGCGCCCGCCATCTGGATCGCAGCGTGCAGGTGCTCGCCCAGTTGCAACAGAGCAAAGATCATCCGGTGCATCCAGCGATCCCGGAAACCGATTATCTGAAAGGCTTCATCTGCCGGGTGTTGCCGGCTTGAAGCCAGCATGTCTTTGGAGTGCGGCGGTTTGCCTCCGCTTGGCTTTTTGCTGCGTTGGTGGACGCGCGGTACTTCTCCACTACTGGCATGGGTGGCGGCCCGCGCTACCATGCCGCCATGGACCCGAAACCGCTTACCCAAATCGCCATTTATGGTGCCGCTGGCCGCATGGGGCAGGCGATCATTGCCGCCGCCAGCGCGATGCCGGAGATGATGGTGGCGGCGGCGATGGTGCGGGCGCAATCGAATTGGCTGGAACAGCCGGTGGCGGGCTTAAGCGATGGCCGTGGTGAGCCGCTGTTGTATGCATCGGCGTTGGACCCGGATTTAGCGGTGCAGGTGCTGATCGATTTTTCGGCTGGCGCCGCATTCGACAATGCCTTGGCGATTGCGGTGCAGCGGCGGTTGGCGTTTGTCAGCGGCACCACCGGCCTGGATCCTGGTCAGCTGCACGCACTACAGCAGGCGGCGAAACATATTCCGCTGTTGTGGTCGGCCAATTTCAGCCTGGGCGTCGCGCTCTTGCAGCGCCTGGTCACTACCGCCGCGCGGTCGCTGGGGCCGGAGTTCGTGGCCGAAATTGTGGACGCCCACCATCAGCAAAAAACCGATGCACCCAGTGGCACCGCGCTGGTCTTGGGTCGGGCGATTGCGGCGGCCCGCGGCGATACTTTTGATCTGGTCGCCAAGCGCGGCCGAGACGGCCAGATCGGCGCGCGTCCGCCCGCAGAAATTGGTTTTTCCAGTATCCGTGGTGGCGATATTGTCGGCGAGCACACGGTGCTGTTCATTGCTCCCGGCGAACGCATCGAACTCTGCCACCGCGCTTACAGCCGCGATCTGTTCGCGCGCGGTGCGCTGCGCGCCGCGCAGTGGCTCTGCGGCCAGCCAGCGGGGCGCTATCGCATGGAAGACTTGATCGCTGACTAAAACGATCAAACCCGCGCCCGCCCCCGGGGCAACCGCTATAATCGCCGCGATCTTCTTTCGACCGGACCGCCAGATGAGTGAAAGCGATGCCCTGCTGGTGCTGGCCGATGGCACCGTGTTCCGTGGCCGCTCCTTTGGCGCCGACGGCGAATCGGTCGGTGAGCTGGTGTTCAATACGGCGATGACCGGTTATCAGGAGATCCTCACCGATCCCTCGTACACCCGCCAGATCGTGACCCTGACCAGCCCGCAGATCGGCAACACCGGCATCAATCCGGACGATGCCGAGTCGGATCGCATTTACGCGGCCGGTTTGGTGGTGCGCAGTGCCACCCGGCAGAGCTCGCAATGGCGCAGTGTGGAGTCGTTGCCGGATTATTTGCAGCGTCATCAGATCCTCGGCATCGAAGACATCGACACCCGCATGCTGACCCGGATCTTGCGCGAGCACGGCGCCATCGGCGCTTGCTTGCGGGCCGGCACCAGCGCCGCCGATGTCGCCGGAGCGCTGGTGGCAGCGCAAGCGTTCGGCGGTCTGCACGGCATCGATCTGGCGCGCGTAGTCTCCACCGCCGCGCCCTACGTCTGGCATGAGGGCAGCTTCGATCTCGATCAAGGCACCACCGCCACCGGAGCCGATCGCTGGCAGGTAGTCGCTTACGATTTCGGCTTGAAGCGCAACATTCTGCGGCTGCTGGCAGATCGCGGTTGCCGGGTCACCGTGGTACCGGCAACCACCCCGGCGAGCGTGGTGCTCTCGATGCGGCCCGATGGCGTGTTCCTGTCCAACGGCCCCGGCGATCCGGCGGCGTGCAGCTATGCGATCAGCGCCATTGCCGAGTTGCTGCGTGCGCAAATGCCGCTATTTGGTATCTGCCTGGGCCACCAATTATTGGCGCTGGCAGCGGGCGCGCGCACGATCAAGATGAAATTTGGCCATCACGGTGCCAACCATCCGGTGCAGGATTTGCGTAGCGGCCGGGTCATGATTTCCAGCCAGAACCACGGCTTTGCGGTCGATGAGGCGAGCCTGCCGAGCCGGGTGATCGCCAGCCACCGGTCGTTGTTTGATGG
>PEUI01000408.1:2745-2887 GCA_002785585.1 Lysobacterales bacterium CG02_land_8_20_14_3_00_62_12 | reverse complement strand
GGCAACCGGCGACGCTGCACTGCTTCCAGCACTTCGTCGGGCAGTGAATCGCGGCCATTTCGCTTGGCGTGGCGCGTGGGAGCATAAGGCGTGCTTGGATGGTTCCCGATGTTCAATCAGGCGCGGGCAATCAGGTTGGCGG
>PEUI01000408.1:0-2728 GCA_002785585.1 Lysobacterales bacterium CG02_land_8_20_14_3_00_62_12 | reverse complement strand
GGTTGGCGGTTTGAGTGGCAGCCAGACGCGCAAAGTCATCGGTTCCCAAAACTCGGCTGGATCATCGAGGCTGAGGATTTCTGCACGCAGCGGTTGTTGCCGATCCAATAGTTGCGCGATGACGACGTTGTCGCGGCGCGGTAGATAACCGAGGGCGCGGCCGTGCCAGTGCAGGGCAACGGCGTGGTGATCGTGGCGGTTGTCGGGTTCGCGGATCAATTGCAGGGCGGCACCGGGGCTCAAGTGCTGCCGCAGTCGGGCGTATTGGTAATGATGCGCGCCGGCAATGCGGGTTTCGAGCAGCAGCAAGTCGGCGGGCGCGGCCGTGGTGGGCGAAGTGTGCGCGGCCAGCAGGCCGCAAGCGGTGGCGAGTCCGGGCAGGCTGGCGAGCATTCGGCGACGGCGCATGGGGCATCTCCTGGTGGGTTGATGCGGCTGGGATACGCCGTCGCTGTCGCACGGATTGCGACTGCTTGCTGACCGCTTCCGGCGGCCGTGGCCACAGGCTTAGGCGGTCAGCACCTGAAGCGGATGCGGGCGGGTCGCCCGCGGTGCGGTTACCGCGCGGCGAGTTTCTGTTTGATCAGATCGGAGACTTTGCCCATGTCGGCGCGGCCGGCCAGTTGCGGTTTGACGAGCGCGATGACTTTGCCCATGTCTTTGGCGCTGGCGGCGCCCGTGGCGCTGATCGCGGCGGCGACGATGGCTTCGACTTCGGCGCTGGCGAGTTGGGCCGGCAGGTAGGTTTGCAGGACGCCGAGTTCGTATTGTTCGACGTCGGCCAGATCGGTACGCGCGGCGGCCAAGTATTGGCTGATCGAGTCCTTGCGTTGTTTGATCATTTTTTCGATGGCGGCGATCACTTGCGCATCATCGAGCAGGATGCGCTCGTCGACTTCGCGTTGCTTGATGGCGGCGTTGATCAGTCGGATGACGCCGAGCAGATTTTTCTCGCCGCTTTTCATGGCGGTTTTCATGTCGTTGGTGAGGCGGGCTTTGAGCGTGCTCATGGAGATTCCTTTGGATGATCTTGTGGGTAATCTTGCGAAACACAAAAAGCCGACACTGCAAGGCAGGGCCGGCTTCGGAGAGGGTTGCATCAAGGCCGGCCTTGCGGCCAACCGCATCAATACATGCGTTGGCGCTTGGTCACGTCGCGCATCGTGCGACGGTGGTTGCGCTTGACCGCAGCGGCAGCTTTGCGCTTGCGCTCCATGGTCGGCTTTTCGTAGAACTCGCGCTTGCGGGTCTCGGCCAGGATGCCGGCTTTCTCGCAGGTGCGCTTGAAACGACGCAGAGCGAACTCAAAGGGTTCGTTCTCGCGGACTTTAACGTTGGGCATGTTCTCTCCGTGCTTAAATGGCTGCCCCTGATCGGACCAGCCCGAGCCGCGCATTGTGCCAAGCCTGGCGCCAGTTTGCAAAAGGCTTTTTGGCGTGCTGGCAGGGCGCTGACCCAAGGCCCTGGTTCCGGCCCGCGAGTTTTGTCTTAATCAGTTGTAGAAACAGAGGCTTGTGATGCGTGTTCTGGGTATAGAAAGCTCTTGCGATGAAACCGGTGTGGCGGTTTGGGATAGTGATCGCGGCCTGCTCGCGCACACGCTTTTCAGCCAGATTGATCTGCATCGGGCTTATGGCGGGGTGGTTCCGGAGCTTGCGTCGCGCGATCACGTGCGGAAATTGTTGCCGCTGATCAAAGAAACTTTGGCGTTGGCAGGGATCACCCTGGGCGATCTCGACGGCATTGCCTACACCGCTGGGCCGGGCTTGATCGGTGCTTTGTTGGTCGGCGCGGCAACCGCACGGGCGTTGGCCTGGGCGCTGGATCTGCCGAGCATTGGGGTGCACCACATGGAAGGCCATCTGCTGGCGCCGTTGCTCGAAGTCGGCGCCCCGCAGCCGCCATTCGTGGCGTTGCTGGTTTCTGGCGGGCATACGCAATTGATCGAGGTAACCGCAGTGGGATGCTATCGATTGCTCGGCGATACGCTCGATGATGCGGTCGGTGAGGCGTTCGACAAGACCGCAAAAATGCTCGGCCTGCCCTATCCGGGTGGTCCGGAACTGGCGCGGATCGCGGCCGCCGGGCCGACCAGCCATTATCGATTTTCGCGGCCGATGTGTGATCGTCCCGGACTGGATTTCAGTTTCAGCGGGCTCAAGACCCAGGTGCTGTTGGCTTGGCAAAAGAGCGATCAATCGCTGGCGACGCGGGCGGCGATTGCGCACGCGTTTCAGGAAGCCGCGACCGAGACTTTATCGATCAAGTGTCTGCGCGCATTGGCCGCGACCGGGCAGCGCACGCTGATCGTGGCCGGTGGCGTCGGTGCCAATTTGCGACTCCGTGAGCGCCTGGCCGAGGCTGCCGCGCGCGAGGGTTTTCGTCTGGCCTTTCCGCGGCTCAAGTTCTGCACCGACAATGGCGCGATGATCGCGTTTGCCGGGGCGATGCGACTGGCGGCTGGTTTGCACGACACCGCGCCGATCCAGGTGCGGGTGCGTTGGCCGTTGACCGAATTGCTGGAAGTCGGTGGCTGACGCGTAGCGCCTGGTTTGGAGTGCGGCGGCTTGCCGCCGCTGCGCTTCGGTGCAGCTTTAACGGTGGCTGCGCTGCGGTGATCCACGCGACCGCGTATCCTTCGAACACGTTGGCTTTGGACGGCAATCAACCATGGATATCGTTTTCATTCGCGGGCTCAAGATTGACGCCCTGATCGGCATTTATGCTT
>PEUI01000314.1:31466-41170 GCA_002785585.1 Lysobacterales bacterium CG02_land_8_20_14_3_00_62_12 | reverse complement strand
GCTTATCCACCCTACAAATGCCTGCGACGAAAACGGTGGGCTGCACCCAGCCTAGCGCTGCGCTTGGCGCCGGATTTCCGCCAGCGGATCGCAACGGATGAACTCAGCGACCGCGGCATTGTACCCGGGGTAGCGCGCGCTTAGGCGCCGCAAGGCTTCGCCGCCCGGCTTTTCGCCGGTGGCGGCAAAGGAAACGCCGCCACGGTGTACGACATAGGCGTTGTCGCACAACACATTGCGCCAACCATGACCCAGGGCGCGTCGGCAGAAATCATTTTCTTCCCCATAGCCACGACCAAACGTAGCGGCATCAAAATCGCCCAATTCAACCAGCGCGGCACGGCGGATCAGCATACAGAAGCCGACCGCCGTCGGCAGCTCTGGATACTGCGGCGTCAGCGCAGCCAACTGTGCAGCCGTTTGCTCCGGGTCAACCGGCAACGGATTTTGCTGGCAAAACAGCGGAAACGAACAAATTTCCGCGTGATTGGAAAACGGCGTTACCGTCGCAATCCGCGCACTGCTCTGCGCCGCCTGTTGCAACCGTTGCAGCCAACCCTTGGTGACCACGGTATCGGAATTGAGCAGCACCACATCGGCGCGGGTCAGCGCCATGCCCAGGTTGACCGTGCGCACAAATCCCAGGTTCCTGGCGTTGCGTTCCAGGCGCAGCGGGCACGGCGCCTGATCGGCAAAGGTGGCGAGCAGCGCGCCAATTTCTGGGTCGCTGGAAGCGTCGTCGATCAAGATCAGTTGATCGTCGGCAGTGAGCGTGCGGCGCAGACTTTCCAGGCAATCGCGCAACACGGCGGCAGCGTTGTAGATCGGCACGATCACCGCCGCCCGCGGCTGCTCGGTGGCACTGGCCATGGCGGTCACCCGCCCCAGCGATGCGGCAATCGCACCATGCCGAACTCGCGACTTTGGCCGCGCACGACCAGCCCGCGTTCGAGTGAATCGAACAAGCGCACGCCCTCCGGATCCAGCGCATGCGCTTCCAGCAGATAGCTGCCGGGCAACAAAGCAGGCGCGTCGAATGCCAATTGCCAGAGATAGTGATCGCTGTCTACCCGGAGCGGTGCGGCCGCCTCGATTTCGCTGGTGGTGCCATAGACCGGCGTACCATCGACCCGCTTCAGGCCAATGGCCAGTACCGGCTGGCGGTGATCGCGGGCGCGGATGGTGACACACACGCGCAACGGTTCGCCGGGCCGAAGCAGCACTGGCGTCTGACCGTCATCGTCATTGACCAGAAAATCCAGCAACGCATATTCGCCAGCGGCGGCACGCACCCGACCGCCATCGACGGCGTCCTGGGACTGCCGTTCGTGCCAGGCCAGATAGTCCTGCGTCACCTCAAACACATCGCCGATGCGCTCGATCCGTCCGTGTTGCAACCAGCAGGCGTGGCGGCACAATTTCTGAATGTGGTACATGCTGTGACTGACCAGCAACAAGGTGCCGCCCTTGGCGAGAAACGCTTCGATCCATTGCACACATTTTTTCTGGAAACTCTCATCACCCACCGCCAGTACTTCGTCGGTGATCAGCAAATCCGGCTCGGTCGCGGCGACCACGGCGAATCCCAGCCGCACAATCATGCCCGAGGAATAGTTTTTTACCGGTTCATCGATGTAGCGGCCGATATCGGCGAAGGCGATGATCGAATCCATGCGCTGATCGATCAATGCTGGACTCATGCCGAGCAAAGTGGCATTCAAGCGCACGTTGTCGCGGCCGCTGTATTCCGGATGGAAACCGGCGCCCAGTTCCAGTAGCGGCGCGATTCGGCCATACACCTTGACGCTGCCGGTGGTTGGCGTCAGCACCCCGGTAATCAGTTTCAACAAGGTGGATTTGCCGGCGCCATTGATACCAATCAAGCCCAGCGATTCGCCACGTTTGACTTCCAGATCAATGCCGCTGATTACCTCGGCGGCGTGCTGCGGTGCCTGGCCACGGATCAGCCGTGCCAGCGCTCGCAGCCGGTCCTTGGTGCGAAAGATTTGCGGATAGGATTTGCCGACACCGTGCAGACTGATCAGGGTGTCGGCGACGGGCGTGCTCACAGGTAATCCTCAAAATGCGGCGCCGAACGCGCAAACACAAAGCCGCCGCTGAACAACGCCAGCAAACTCCAGAGGCACGCTTCCAGCATGACGCCAGGCGTCGGTCCCGGCAGTTGCAACAGTCCCGCCCGCAGCGCATCAATAAAGCCCAGCATGGGGTTGTGCGAGAGCAGACCGAGCATCGCCGGTGACAGGCTGGCACCGTGAAAAAAAATCGGCGTGATCAACATCCAGAAGGTCAGCAACTGCGGCAGCATCGCCGACACATCGCGCAAAAACACGTTCAACGTAGCCAGCCAGAAAGCGATGCCAATGCTCAGCACCAGCATCCCCAGCAGGCAAGCCAACACCAGCGGCAGCGCTGCCCAGTGCAGCGCGGTGCCGGTGGCCGCCAAGGCGACGATCACCGCGATCAAACCGAGCATGTGAATCGCGAAGCTGCTCAACACCGGCACCAGCACCAGCACATAGCGCGGCATCGCGATCTTGCCCAACAACGGCGCGTTGCTGACGATCGCCGTAGTACCCCGCGCCACCGCATCGGAAAAGGCATACCAGGGCCACAAGCCCAGCGCCAGAAACGGCACAAAACCGGCCGCGCCAATGCTCGGCACACGCACCTTCATCAGGGTCTGAAACACAAACGCATAGATCAACAAGGTCAGCGCCGGGCCCAGAAACGCCCACAACAAACCGCTGGCCGTGCCGATGTAGCGCTCCCGGAAATCGCGCTGGATCAGCGCCCACAACAGCGCGTGCGGGGACGGCAGAAAGGAAGTTTGGACACTCAAGTGGGTACTGCGCTCAACGGATCGAAGGCGGCGAATCTACCACCCTGGCCACGCTTCGTGGGCCAACGCCGGTGGGAGCCGGTGCGGGAAGGCGCTTGTGGGAGGGCTGGTGTGTGCAGGCTGCGCTTTTGTGGGAGCGTCGCTTTGGTGGGAGCGTCGCTTTTGTGGGAGCGTCGCTTGCGTCGCGATCTTTCAACAACTTCGACAGTCGCCACGCTGGTCGGCGCTCCCACAACACAGCAAAGCTAGAGCATCGCGACGCAAGCGGCGCTCCCACAACACAGCAAAGCTAGAGCATCGCGACGCAAGCGGCGCTCCCACAACACAGCAAAGCCAGAGCATCGCGACGCAAGCGGCGCTCCCACAACAGCCGAGCCACAACAGCCGAGCCACAACAGCCGAGCCGCAGGGCCGAGCCACAGCATTGCGACGCTGGTCGACGCTCCCAAAGGTAGGTTTTGCTCGTGCAACAGCGAAACCAGCAAGCCACCATCGTATTTGCAATGTACCGCTGAGATAGTCAGCATTGGCGGATACTTTCGGTCGGGAGCGGAAACATGGACACGGCACGTCTTTTCCAGTCAGGTCGCAGCCAGGCGGTGCGTTTGCCCAAAAAATATCGATTTTCCGGTGAACAAGTCGCCGTTCGCCACTTTGGCAATGGCGTCTTGTTGTTGCCTCTGGAAGCGCCCTGGGCCATTCTGGATGCCGCGCTCAACAGCTTCGAGCACGGCTTTCAAATCAGTCGAGACCAGCCCGCGCCTCAATTGCGCGAAGGCATCAAGCCCGAGCCAAAGGGTCAATCCATTAGGGCGCGGGTTATTTGCTGGCTGGCTGCGCGGCGGGGGCGGGCACATCGGGCATGGCAACCTCACCATAGCGGAACGGCAGCTCGGCCATGACCGCAGGGTCTGGCTTCAACTCACGCGAGCGGAGGCCATCAAAATAGGCGTTGATAGTCTTTGCTCTCCAGTCTTGTTCCAACTGCGCAGTGAGCTTGCCTTTGATCTCCTCAAATGCGGGCAAGGCCCCGCGCTCGATGGCATCCAGTCGGATCAGGTGCCAACCAAATTGCGACTGCACTGGCGCAGACAACTCGCCCGGATTCAGGTGACGAGTAGCGTCGGCAAACTTGCCGTCCAGACCATCGAGCTTGACGTCTTTCAGAACGCCGGAATTGCTCTGCACACTTGGGTCTTCGGAATTCGCCAGTGCCAGCTTCTCCAACTTCGCGGGATTCTTTCGGGCCTGCTTGTAGAGTTTTTCGATCAGCTTTTTCGCCGCATCGGCACCACGATCCTTTTCGGTGACCAACAGATGCACGACGGTGGCCACATCTGGACCACGAAACTTGTCGGGGTCGGCGGTGTATCGCTCCTGCGCCAACTCGCCAAAGTCTGGTGGTGTGATGGAACTAGCCCATTTATCGCGCTGGTAGCGCGCGACGGTACGCTCGACTGCTTGCTGAGCCTGGCGCTGGACAAAGGGATCCCTATCCAAGCCCGCCAATTTCGCCTCGTGGTTAAGCTGCTTGACCATCAAGAGCTGATATAAAGTTGTCTCGATACGCTTGGGGCTACGGATAAAACCGGGGCGCTCATTTTCCGGTACATCCTGCATCCAGGCGTCCAGGTCACCCAAAGTCACTGCAACTCCGCCCTGGGCAACGATCACGGTATCGGCATCCTTGGCGATCTCGCCTACTCCGGCAGAGGCCGCCCCCACGGGCCGCGCCATCAAACCACTCACGATAATAATCACCACCCCGCACCATTTCGTTCGCATAAAATGCATTTCCTTAATAATAGCTGGATAACCGCAAGCGCCCCGCAACGCGCGAGTGCTTTGCGAAGCGAGTTGGTGCGATATAGGCGAGCGTAGGCACGGCTACACTCGTCTATTGTATTTTGAAATATCGAGAACTCGTACCCTAACGCGGCGACATAAACCAATGGCAGGAACCCGGATTCGCGGTTCCTTGGTCCGGATTCGCGCAGGTACTTGCCGTTGGGTTCGCGAAGTTAACATAGGCGACGTTTAAATAATAAACGGTATTTTCGGCCAATTGACAAAGAAGGGGATCGGTACTGTTGACACCCCATATCGGTGTCGCACCCTCTCCTGCTTGAATACGACACAACCCAGCAGGGTTAAGCGTATTGCTGAAATCGCCTGGACACAAGCTGATCGCTACGAGAGGGTCGCCATTGTTGGCACCGGCAGTGGAGTAGCCAAAATTTCCGAAGCGGTTGGGGTTGGGCGGGCCAACCCCGTAATTTGCCGAATTAAGCGTGCCGGTATTAAATTGCAGGGCGATGAATTTTCCGGGCATCACGGGCAATGTCCCACCACCTGATCGCGATGGGAACGTGGTTGAACCATTGCCGAAGATAACAAGATAGTCGGTGGCGGTCACTGGGCCGTTGCCAAGTTCTGTATTAAGTTGCAGCGCCGTCGTGTTGTTGAAACTCGTTTGTCTAGTCAGACCGCCAATGGGCACGACGCCAGAGCAGGCACCTCCGTCATTCACCGTCACTAGCTTTTGGGAAGTGGTGGTGCCAGTGGCGTTGGTGCAGGCAATAACGAAGGTGTAACTGCCTACGGTGCCCAGGGTCATGACTAACCCGCTACTGGTCGGTGGCAGCGAAGCGGACCAATTGCCGACGCTGGCACCATTGGGTAGGATCGTGCCTGCGTTGCTGCAGGAGGTAGCGCCCGCCGACGCCCAAGTCGCGGTCACCGTACCGCCTACGGCAATCACCGCTGGGGTGATGTTCAAGGGGGTGGGGAAAGTGGGCGCGGTCGGCGGCGTACCACCGGTGCAGGCGTTGTCGCTCTGGGGCCACACTTCGATATCACCCGCCGACGTAACTGTGCAGAGGGGGTGACTGGTAGACAACGGGAACGTGGTGATGGTGCTGCCATCGGCCCGCTTGAGGATCAAAGTTTCAGACTGGCCGACACTGGCAATCAGCATCAGCGCGGCAATGGCGACGGCAGGCAGTACGCGATGTAAGGCTTTCACAGGTTGATTCCTTCCGCAGCGATTTGGGTGATGGCGATGCGGGATATTAGCAGCAGCGCCGTAAAGATTCCGTAGCCTGATTCAGGCGCCAGCAAGGTAGGCTTGAGCTGGGTCGCAGACCGCGCAGCGTGTTCGCGGCTTTGACTGGAGCGGTTGTGGGAGCGGTTGTGGGAGGGTAATTGTGGGAGGGTAATTGTGGGAGCGTCGCTTGCGTCGCGACTGTTGAAGTTGCCAACAGTCGCGACGCAAGCGGCGCTCCCACAAGAGCCGAGCCGGAACAGATGGACCACACCGAGCAAGACCGTGTGTAGCTTGACCTTTATGCGCTCAGCGCCTACCTTGCTCGCATGCACACGGTCGTCCAGAGTGCCATTTTCGAACGCTACGCTCGATCCATTTGGAATGACGCTGAACTGGATGACTTTGTCAGTTGGATTGCAGCCCATCCGCTGGCCGGAGATGTCATCCCGGAAACCGGTGGCTGTCGCAAGGTTCGCTGGGCGCGAGCTGGCATGGGCAAACGCAGCGGTGCGCGGGTGGTCTACTTCAACACTTTGGTGGATGGTCGAATCTGGTTGTTGATCGCCCACAGCAAGGCCAAGTTCGACGATTTGCCACACGCCTTTCTTAACCAACTTCGTGAGACGATTTGTGGATAACGAAATGCTGCAATTCCAATCCGATCTGCTGGAATCCGTGCGCCAACTGAAGCGCGGCGAGGGCCGCGTGGTATTCGTGCTAGCCAAAGCCGCACGCGAAAAGACTGGCCTTTCGCAGACGCAGTTTGCCGACCTGCTGGGCGTGTCGGTGCGTACCCTGCGAGGTTGGGAGCAAGGCCGGATCCAACCCTCGGGCACCGCACGAACCCTGCTGACCATTGCCTTGCGTACACCGGATGCGCTATTGGGTGTGGCGGCGTAAATATCGGTAAACCCACCTTGTCGGCGCTCCCACAAGAGCCGAGCCAGAGCATCGCGACGCTGGTCGGCGCTCCCGCGCTCATGCAGGTCATAGCCAGATGGCATTCCAGTAGGGATAATCGCCGATGCGTTTGACCAGTCCAGCGCGCACCGGGTTTAGCACGAGGTAGCGGGCGCAGCCGAGCAAAGCTTCTTCGGCACGCAGCGCATGATCGTGAAAGCCACTGGCCCAGAGGCGACCTTGCTGGCCGCGCTGCCGATTGATCTGGCGTGCAGTAGCGGATTTGAATCGGCGCATGACGCTGGGGAGGCTGGATTGTTGCAGTTCGATCAGGCCATGCCAGTGGTCCGGCATCAGTACCCAAGCGAGCAGTTTCGCATCCAGAAAGCTTCCCGGTAAATGCAAATACCGGCATAGCAAGCTGGCTGTATCCGCGTCCTTGAAACGGGCCTGCCGCTCAAACGTCGTGGTGGTCACCAGATAGATCTGGCCGTGGAGCGAGACCCGACCTGCTCTCAGTGCCCGGTATCCGGGATTTTCTGTGTCGATTGGCATGGCGCCAAAGTAGCTCACTCAGTGCGTGCTTGCAGCGGTGTTTGTCTGATTTTTGTCTGCGATTTTTCTGATTTTCCAGGTAGGCACGAAGTGGGCGATCCCGGCGGTTGTGGGAGGGCGGTTGTGGGCGGGCAGTTGTGGGAGCGTCGCTTGCGTCGCGAATGCCGAGCCTGCCAACAGTCGCGACGCTTGTCGGCGCTCCCACAGCAAGGCAAGAGCATCGCGACGCAAGCGGCGCTCCCACAAGAGCCGAGCCAGAGCATCGCGACGATTGTCGGCGCTCCCACCACAGCAAACCCAGAGCATCGCGACGCAAGCGGCGCTCCCACAAGAGCCTAGCCAGAGCATCGCGGCGCAAGCGGCGCTCCTACCACAGCAAACCCAAAGCATCGCGACGCAAGCGGCGCTCCCACAAGAGCCGAGCCAGAGCATCGCGACGCTTGTCGGCGATCCCACAACGGTCGAGCGCTGAGGGAGAATTGCGGGCATAAAAAAACGCCCCCATTGCTGGGGGCGTTTGATTTTTTGCTACAGCAAACGCGATTACGGGGCGATGGTGTACTGACGCGAACCACGGTGACGGAAAGCACCGGCGTAGTTGGCCAGGATACCGGGGACGCCTGCACCATTAAAGTTGACAGCCCAGAAGCCGACCACCGGCAGACCCAAATAGGTACCACCAACGCTGTCCGGACGCGAAACGTGAGCGGCATCATCAAAACCGATTCTCATCCAGCCGTCGAAGATACCAAAACCATCGGGCTCGACATTCACGGCCAAGTTGGAACCCAAGATAGCGCTGCCACCGGCGAAGCCTGGTTGGTTGATGGTCACGACGTTGGTCTCCCAGTCGATCGTGGTATCTGCACCATCAGGCGGGGGCGGCGAAAAGCCCACGTCTTCCGGCAACAAGGTCCGTTCTTCGCGATCAAAAATCGTGAAGGTTGCAGTCACCGGTGAAGTGCCTGGAGCGCCGAAGACAAAATCGAACGGCGGAGTCACTGGCGCTGGATGGTCAACATAGGCGTTCTTGGTTGGGAAGGTGACCACCCATTCCGACGTTGCACCGGCACCCGCGCTAGTGACGAACTCGTTGAAGATGGCATCATGCGAGAACACGGCGGAGACAGCATCAATCGCCTGCGTGGCGCGCGGATAGGTGGACGTCACCAGACCCGCACTATCAAACACGATCGCGTCCGTAGTAGTTATTGTGGTGTTGGCGTCTTTCAACGCCGGCCGGGTGCTGCCTGGATTGAAGTGCAAGACTTCTGCACTGAAGCTGTCGATGGCTTCGGCGTTGTAACCAATCAAGGTGCCATTGGCAGGATCGACGATAAAGCCTGAACCAAACAAACCGCCGCCCGGCACGCGAGTATCAATCGTTTGATCGGCCACCCAGTATCCGCCCGCATTCCAGGCTGACACCACTTGTGCGCAGTTGTCCGGAACGCCGCCCGCATGCGTGATCGCGGACAACGAACCCTCTCCACCTGCCGCGTTAATGATTTCCGCCATTTCGATGATCTCGAAATGACCTTCGCGGGTACGGGTCACGCTATCCGGGCCGGCGTCATTATTGGCACCGGTGTACTGAAAATTCACGAACGCCACGCCACCGGCTGGAATCTTGGGCACGGTGCAGCTTTGATCCGAAGTAATCAGGTTGGCGGCGCTGGTGTCCGAAGTCTGGAAGATGGCAGCAGTCCAAACGTCGTACGGGGACAGGTACAAGTTGAAGTCGAGCACTTCGCGGGAATTGTAGCCTTCCAGGAAGCGGACTTTCACTGCTTTGCCGACGTCAGTGGTGTTGACGACGGAGAGCAGGGTCTGATTGCCACCGTTGACGGTGTAGTAGGGGTAGATCAACACTTGGCCCAGACCATCCGGGTTGAGGTTGACCGCATTGGCGACGCTGGCGAGGCCAGCGATGCCGGCGACGCCCGCGATGATCGCGTTAGTCAGGACATTCTTCTTCATGGAAAACTCCTAGGGTTGTTCACAGGGCTTGTGACTTGCTTGCTCCTGCCGCGCCCTGCCTTGACGTTTGAACGGCAAGTGCGAACGGGGCAGGCAACAGCGTTGGCGATACTACGGCAAGAAGTTGGGCAATGCAATGCCCCTCAGCCACCGATTTCACCGGGCAAATGGTACCAGACGCCATCGACCTGCAACCAGCTTTCCGATAGGTAGGCGAATGCGCTCAGCTCGGAAGGCCCTGCCCCCATGCCCGCAGTGCGGATCTTGTAGTCCATTTTACTGGTGACCTTGCAGCTCAACTCGGACAGGCACTCCGCCTTGCTATAGGCCACGCGCAGCCAACGCACTGGGCGCTCCGCCATT
>PEUI01000314.1:0-31418 GCA_002785585.1 Lysobacterales bacterium CG02_land_8_20_14_3_00_62_12 | reverse complement strand
GCGATCAACAGGGCCCAGCGTTCAATGACCCGATGCTCCAGGTCGGCTTTGGGGTCGCGCACCGCCTTAAGATCAATGGCATCTGTACTCAAGTGCAATTCGGGGGCCACAACAGGCGCCTCGTCGGCACCTGGTTTCGGCGGCCAATAGCCCCCCGGGACAGGCGCGGGTTGCGGCTCTGTCGATACCAAATCACGCGGGTCAGCGGCTACGGCGGGCGCCGTCGCTACAGCGGTGGGCGGCGAATTCTTGCTGGCACTGCCGGCGCAAGCGCTAAGCGCGATGATCGTGCCGAGCAAGCCGGCGTAAAAAAAGCGAGAGAGAAAGGTCATGGTTGGGGTCTCGGTGGGGTGAAGGGTGGGATGAACGGTGGGATCAGGTTGTGGAGGCGGGTTGGGGGAGCAGATTGTGGGCGCGTCGCTTGCGTCGCGATGCTGACTACTGCCAAAGCATCGCGACGCAAGCGGCGCTCCCACAACAATCGCTCCCACAAAGGGATGGCCGGGCTATTCCTTGCTGGTTGGTTTGTGTTTGCCTTTTTGTGGCTCTGGCTGTGGATGCAGCAGGGGTTGGATGCCTTTGAAGCGGGATTGATATTCGATGGTGAGATTGCGGGCAGACTCGGAGCTGTCGATCACTGTGGGGGTGATCAGCACCAGAATTTCGCTGCGGGTGGAGCCGTTGCTATTGTTGCCAAACAGCCGTCCGAGGAGCGGGATCTTGACCAGTCCAGGGACGCCAGAGCGACTCGAGGTCCTGGTGTCTTCGATCAGGCCGGCCAAGACCACGGTTTCACCGCTTTGTACCGCCACTTCGGTTTCAATCGTGCTCTTGTCCACCGACACGTTGCCGTTGACCGCGCTGCTGGCTGCGCCAGGCACGCTTTTTTCCTCGCGGATTTCCATGTAGACCAAGCCACCGGGATTGACCCGTGGGGTGACATCCAGGGTGATGCCGGTATCGCGGAACTGGGTGGAATTGAAAAACGAGTTGTTGCCACCGGTGGTACCCCCGGTGGTACCGCCGATGGGCTGAAACGAGGTGCTGTTGACCGGAATCTGCGTGCCGGAATTGAGGCTGGCGGTCTTGTTGTTCAACACCACGATCGACGGCGCCGACAGCACTTTGGTGTTGCCCGCCGATTGCAATGCGCTAATAAAAACTTCCTGATTGTTCTTCAGGAAGGTCCAGGCCAGACCAGCCGTGCTGGTGAAAGATCCCGCGAAGCTGTTCCAAACACCACGGTTGGGGCGAATGGCGTTGAAATCAGCAGCACTGGTGCCGCTGCCAGTCAGGCCGGTGGCATTTTCGAAGAACCAGCGGACGCCGGAAGACAACTCGCCAGTCAAGCTGACTTGCAAAATCTTGGCTTCGATATGGACTTGCAGCGGCACGATGTCGAGACGCTTGATCGCCCCGAGGATGGATTCGTACTGGCCGGGGGTGGCGCGGATCATCAGCGCATTGCTTTCTTCGATCGAGGTGATGCGAATGTCATCGCTGCTGCTGATGGATATGCCTTCGCTGGAGCTCGGCTGCAAGGAGGCTCGCGATTCGGCCTTGGCTTCGCTGGCGGCGTCCTTGCGACCCTGCTGGCTGTTGATGCTCTTGATTTCGACCGAGCCCCCGGGCGCCACCCGACCGACACTGGCGGGAGATCTGGCCCCGGCGTTGCCAGCGCTGCCGAAGACTTCGCTGAGTTTGTCGCCCAGATCCACCGCTTTGACGTTCTTGACGTAGTAGACGAACAACTGCGCGCCGGACTCACTGCCGCCGCGATCCAGACGGCCCAGCCAAGATTCGGCCTGGCTTAAGTATTCCGGTTGCGGGGTAATCACCAGGACGGCATTGATGCGTTCGATCGGCATGAAGCGAAACATGCCCGCCAGCGGCGTTGGCCCGCCCTCGCCAAAGATTTTTTCCAATTCCGGGACCACGGTCGCGGCTTCCACGCGCTCCAGCGGATAGACACCGACCGACATGCCAGCCAACCAATCGACATCGAAGGTTTCGATCGTCTGCAAATAATTTCCCAGGTCGGCGCGGGTGCCGGCGATGACGATCATGCTGCGGGTGTTGTCGGCTTTGAGGATGGCGCCAGCGCGCGCGTAGGGCGTCAACACTTCCTGCATGGCGGTGGCCGAGATGTACTTGAGCGGCACCGCACGCACTTCGTAACCCTTGGCGGTGGTGATCGGCCCGGTGCGCGGCACCAGATTGCCGGCCACCGCCTGTGCTACCGGCAACACCGTGTAGCGGCCATCCCGATAGACCAGGGTGGCGTTGTTCCAGGACAGCAACATTTCCAGCACGCCCATCGCCTGATCGGCACTGATCGGTTTGGCGGTGGCAAAGGTGACTTGGCCAGCCAAGCCCGGCGCGATGACGTAGTTCTCTTGCAGCAAGTCGCCGAGGATGGCTTTGACGACGGCGGGCAACGATTCGGCTTCGAAGTTGAATACCACTTCACCCGCAGCGGTGGAATCCGCAGGCCGCCGATTGGCGGCGTCTTCATTGAGAAACTTGGCGGTGCCGGGTTCGACATGGGCAGCAGAACGCACGGTTACCGCATCGGTCACGACCGAAGGCTGGATGGCATCGGCACTGGTGGCAGCAGGAAGATTGGCCGTGCTGACCACTGACGGCTGCGCCAGCGCGGCACTGGCGGCCACCGGTGCTGCTGTGGCAGGCGCCGGGTCCGCTTGGACGGCGGCGGCGGCGGTTGCATCCGGGACCACTTTGGTTTCCGCAACGGGCGTCGCCGGGTCTGCACCGCTGGCAGCTACTGGTGCGGGTATGGCGACCGCAGCTTCGGACGCTGCCGGTGCCACGGTCGCTGCGGGCGCCTCGGCGCTGGCCAGCGCCTCACGGCTACCACCGCTATTGGCGCAACCCGCTGCCAACAGCAATAGCCCGGGCAGCGTGCGCAGCAGGGCGGTCAAAGCATCGGTGAGGCTGCGCATCACGGTCGGATTCTGGTTCACTGCTTGGATTCCTCTGTGCGCATGCGCGCGGCTTCTTCGCGGAGTTGTTTACGGCGTTCTTCGATGCGCTTGCGGATTTCTTCGGTGCGGTCCTGGGCGGCGGCCGCGATGGCTGGATTTTCGACGCCGCCGGGGGGGTTCATCGGCGCTGAATTGGGGGTTTGCGGACCACGGTTACCGGGGACTGGGGCGTCTGCACGACCATAGCCGTTGGCGGGCGACGACGCCGCTACCGGTGCCACACCCGCCGCACCCGCCACGGCACCACTGACCAGCAGCTCCAGATTCTGCCGACCCAGACCCTGGCCCTCGAACACCGCGGCACGAGGACTGACTTCGACCAACTTCCAGCCGTTTTGTTCAGCGTCCAGCGGCATGCCGATTTTTACCACTTGCGACTTGCCGGAATTGTTGTCGCGGACGATCGCCAGTTTCAACTTCGGGGTGATGATGATACTGGTCAGAGTAACGTTGATCGGCTGCGCGGTCGGCTCGGCGTTGGCGCCCTCGCCCGCCAGATTTTCTTCTACCGGCGTCGGCTCGCGCGATTCATTGAACACTGGATGATCGAGGATGGCGGTGTATTCCCCCCAGGACGCGAGCTGGAATGGCTGGCGATCCAGAGCCAGGGCAACGCCCGCGTTGGTTGCCTTGGGATCGGCCGGCAGCAGCGTATAGCCGTCGCCCAAACCGAATTGTTGGGCGCTACCCAGGCCAGCCAAAGTGGCGACCAGCGAACCCAGAATCATCGTGATGCGTTTGGTCGGGATCATGGTTGATTCTTGGCTTTGACTTTGACCTTGCCGGTCTTCGCATCGATTTCGATCTGCTTGCGAATGTAGCCAAACAGGTCAAAGCGAATGTCCAGATAGCTGGAAATCTTGTTCTGCCCTGGCCGCACGTAGCCCTGCTGACGAAACACTTGCAAATCGTCGATGAACAACACCGGGCTGGCGCTCTCCAGGTCGTAGAGCATGCCGGCAAACGGTTCCAGGTCGCAGCGCAGGCGCACCTTGATGGTGACCCGCTCGAAGCGCTCGGGATCATTGCTGTGGGCGTATTGATTCATGATGATCTGGCAACGCGCCGGATCGGTGGCATGGGTGGCGACGATGGTTTTCAGCCGCTGGGTAAGACCGGCCGCCGCCGAATCGAAATCGGCCTCGGGCAGAAATGCCGGATTGTTCGATTCGTACTGCGCCACTTCTGCCAGCTTTTTTTCCAGCATCGGCCGACCCGCGGCGATGCTGCGAAAACGCAACTCTTGTTCCTTCAGGTCGGCAATCGCGCCCGCCACTTCGAAATGGCGCGCGGTGAACCACCAATGCACGCTGAAGTAATAGCCAAGCAGCAAGGCGATCAGCAATAGCACCACCGCCAGCAAGCGGCCCTGCTCAGGATTTGGCAGTAGCTGCATGGGCGCTCTCCGGGCTGCTGGCGCGAACTTTGGCCTGGATCAGGAACTGCTCTTTGCGGGTGCGCGCATCGGGCGTGATGGCACCTTGAATGGCCGGGCCTTCGATGCTGTGGGCTTTTTGCAGGATGGCGATGAGCTGCGCGGCCTCGTCGCTATTGCCTTGAATCTGTACTTCGCCACGATTGACCGAGAGCCGGACCAGGGCGGTGTTTTTCGGCAACAACTGCGTTAGTTCGCGCAGAATATTGACCGCCACCGGGTGCTGCTTTTTGCGCCCGGCCAGAAAGTTGGCGCCATCGACGGCATCGGTCAGTTTGCGCTTGAGCTCGGTGGTGTGGGCGGCTTCGACTTGCACTTTGTCGACCGCCTGTTGCAGGTCGGTCAACGCCTGTTCGCGGGCCACGATCGACTGGCGCATGACCAGCCACAGCAGGCCGAGCCCAACCGCCACCAAAATCCAGTTCAGTCGGGCACCCGCATTGGCCCGTTCGGCACGCGCTTCTGCGGGCAACAGGTTGAAACCACGACGGGCGCCATCGGCGGCCACGGCATCGAGCGCATCCAGCGCTAGCCCGGCGGCGGTCAGTGGCGCCAGCGTCTGCTCGGCGAGCGGGCGCGGCACCAGCATCATGTCCACTTGAATTTGCCTGGCGATGGCATCGCGGGCGCCGATCCGAAAATCGTAGCGCACCTGATCGGCACGAAACGGGGTTTGCCGATCCAGCTCGAAGGCAATCACCTGGGCCAGATTTTCCTCGGCGGCGGCCGGCAACGGCAGACGCCGTTCCAGCACCTGCGCCGCATCCAGCAGGGCCACCAGGTCGGCTTTGATTTCACCGGCTTGCAACATGCGTTCGGCGAGGGCGCGCAAGACTTCGGCACCGGCGTCGGTGGCCACCGATTCGGTCGCCATCGGCAGACTACCCAAGCGCGTCACGCTCCAGCCATCGGCGGTCGCCATCACTTGCACGGCGTCCCGGCGTTCGATGAACCAGTCGCGCCACGCTACCGGCAGCAGTCGTGCCAACTCCGCGCCCCACCAGGCCAGGAATCGATGCAGCGCGCTGTTGCGGTAGGCGGTGCGATACGGCGCCAGCCAACGCTGAAGTTTGTTCATGGCCATCAATCGGCGCTCCCTTCGCGCCAGCGTAAAATGGAATAAGCCCGGGCGCCGGGGGCTCCGCCGAGGCGGATGGTGGCATCCACCAGGGTCCAAGCCCCGTTGGCCAGCGTGGCCTTGGACCGCACAGTATACGTGCCACTGCCACCGGCGGACAGCAACGGCGTGCCATCCGGCAAGGTCACGCCGACACTGCCGGCATCGCCGGGGCGAAATTGGCGGCGAGCGTTCAGTAGCTGCTCGGCCTGTTGCGGGTCAATGCCGTCGATGGTCTGCAAGCCCAGCGCGGAGGCAAACGCCGCATTCGGCCGACCCACACCACCGTAAATCGTGATGTCGTTCTGCAGCTTCTCGAAGATCTCGTAGTTCATGCCCAACACCTGCTGCAACTCGCCAATCGTCGAAAACGGCGCGTCGGCGGCACCGTAGGCCAGGCCAACGGATTCGTATTCGCCGTCCTCGGCGCCATTGACCGTGAGCAAATCATCGACATCGCGCCAATCGACGACCGCCGCCGCCAACTGTTCGGCCTCGGTGGCATCCACCGCAACCGCCGTAAACATACGCTTGAGGGTTTCCAGATCGGCGGCGTTGATATCGACCTTGCCGGATTCGTCGTGTACTTCGATGCTCACCTTGGCTCCGGCAAAATCCATGTCGTAGGCGCGCCCGTCGGGCACCCACATAGTGAGTGGATCGGTGTTGTGAAGTTCCCAAACGACGCGACTGATGCCGGCCTCGGCGGCGTAGCGGGCTTGCGCCGAGTCGAGCAGAAACCGCGATTGCAGCGCTTCCGTCCGCGCCACTACGACGAAGCCGCTGAGGACGACGGTCAACAGCACCATCACCCAAATGACGACAATGAAGGCGATGCCACGCTGCGCGATCGGTGGTCGGCACATATCAACGCTCCGCGCCGCGAAATGGCGCCAGGAAGGGATCGCTGGCGGCGGCCGCCGAGGCGTTGGCGAGCACCGCCACTTCGATGTCCGGCCAGACGTAGCGTGAATCCGCATCCATGGTCAATTTCAAGCGCACCGCGGCCGGCAACTGCAAAGGGTTTTCCCATTTTTCGGTCCAGTCGGACATCTTGCCGGTGTCGTCGATACCGCGGTATTCGAAGCCGCCGCTGCGGATGTTTTCGATCAGCAGCTCGGGTTCGCGATCAGCTTCTTCGCTGTGCCGGTTGGCGTGCTCGTCGCCGAAGCCATTGAGCAATTGAAAAGCGAACAACAATTCGCGCCCCCCGCGCCCGGACTTGATCGACAAACTTTGCACATAAGCGCCGCCGTGGCTCAGGTAGCCCGGCATCGTCGACACAAAACGCAGGGTGTCGGCGTCGCCTTCGAACATGCGGGTTTCGCCGTTGGTCGAATCGACCGGGTAGCTGAGCGCGAGCGCGTTGCGCAATTGCCGACGCAAAAACTCCTGCGCCACGCGCACTCGATTGGTGCGGTCAATCAAGGCTTCGCCACTGATTACCGCTTTATTGGCGGTGCTGATACCGGCAAAGGCACCGGCCATCAACAACGCCAGCAGCAAGGTGGTCAACAGCAACTCGACCAGGGTAAATCCGCCGGTGTATCGGCGGCGGCTCATGTCGGCGGCCCCGGTTGAATGGCGCGCAGGGTGACGAAGCGCGCCGTGCGCTGGTGGTCACGATCACCCCAATGCACGACCAATTCGATTTGATACATATCGAGGGCGTTGAGATCGACCAGCGGCGAAGCGTCGCCCGGCGGTTGCCATTCGGTGACGTTCATTTCCCAGCGATATTTGCGGTTGAACTCGCCGCGGGCGCTGCCCGGCTGGATCGGTTCGTCGATACCGGCCAGGTCCATCTTCGATTGCGCCCACAACGCCGCTTCGGTCAGCTCGGCACCGTGGCGCGCATTGCGCAGCGAGCTTGAGGTCATCTCCATCATTACCCCAAAGCCGATGGCGAAGACCAGAAAAGCCGCCAACATTTCGAGCAGCGAAAACCCGCGCTGACGGCCAGGGGCCCGGCCAGACGCGCGCCACAGCGCGAATGGTGGGAACGCCGCTGGCGTCGCGAATTCGGTACCGCCAACCGCGCGCAACGGCGCGGGCGAGCGCTGACTGGTCATTGCCCTTCTTCCATGCGCACTTCGCCGGTCAACCAGGCAATATCGACGCGCCACTCGTGGCGGTCACGGATCAAGGTGACGCGGCCGCCACTGGAGCTGCCGTCCGGAAAAAACCGGATCAAGCCCTTGGTATCACCGGTGCGTTCACGCGCTGCGGTCAGCAGTTTCATGTCCAGACCTTTGGGCAGGACGATCAACGGCCGCTTCGGCGCCTGGTAAGTGCGCGCTTCCACGTCCACCTCGAGACTTTGTGGCTGATGACCAATGATCGCCTGGCCACGGGTGTAACGCAGCGCCGCCGTCAGATCGCGCACCGCCGCCCGGGTCTTGGCGCCCTGCATATTGCTACCGAACGAGAACGCCGCCATGCCGGCGATCAGCCCCATCAGCATCAGCACGACCAGCAGCTCGACCAAGGTAAATCCACGGGAACGCGGGCGCATGGCTCAGGTCTCCAACCGGGGAGATCTATTCCCAGTTACCGATGTCTTTGTTGTTGCCCTCCCCGCCCGGCTGCTTGTCAGCACCGAGCGAGACCAGATCGAATTCGCCATGGGCGCCCGGCACGGTCAGCACGAACGGCATTTCCCAGGCGTCTTTCAGATCCGATTCCTTGGCGTAGGGGCCGTTCCAGTTTTCGGCATTGCCGGGTTTGCTGACCAGGTCCTCCATGCGCTCCGGCAGGCTGCCGACATCGAGCACGTAGAGCTCGACCTTGGAACTGGTGGCGGCCACTTTGGCCCGCGTCGCCTTGAACTTGCCACCGGCCAATTTGCCCAGCACGTTGGGCGCCACCACGCTGGCGATCAGACCGATCAAGGCAATCACCGCCAGCATTTCGATCAGGCTGAAGCCACCGACCCGGGAACCGTGAAAACGCGACACATATTTCATGACATCACTCCGCTAGCGAGCTCATTTCGAGCAGGGGAAGAACGATCGCCAGCATAATCATGCCGACCATCACCGCCATGATGGCAGTAACCACCGGCACCAACGCCGCCAGCAAGCGTTCTACTGTGTTCTTGACTTCCTGGTCGAAAGTTTCGGCGACCTTGTTCAACATGCCATCGAGTTCGCCAGATTCCTCACCGACGGCGATCATCGACAACGCCAATTTGGGGAAACGTTTGCTGAGTCCCAGTGCATAGGCCAGACCGGAACCGGTTTTGACTTCGTTGCTGGCCTTTTCGACCGCGTCGGCCAGCACCGTGTTCCCCATGACATTTTTGCCGATGGTGAGCGCGGTCAGCAGCGGCACCCCATTTTGCACCAGGGTGCCGAGGGTCCGCGCCAGGCGTGCGGTTTCGATCTTGGCAATCAGCGGGCCGATGCCGCCACGCGCCAGCATGAACAGCTCGATCTGGCGGCGCGGCTCGGGTTGCGCGTACTGGTTGCGCAAGTACACCAGCGCCGCCACGCCAACGACCACCATCAACCACCAGAAGTTTTGCAGCGCCCCGGCAACGAATAGCACGACCCGGGTAATCATCGGCAGGCGACTGCCGAGTTCATCAAACACCGGCTGAAAATTGGGGATGACAAAGATCATCAGCACGAACAGGGTCAAAGTCACCAAGCCGATCAGTATGGCCGGGTAGATCAGCGCGTTGATTACCGTGCCACGCAACTGCCGCGAGCGTTCCAGATATTCCGCGAGGCGCTTCAAGGTATCGGTGAGCGAGCCGGAGACTTCTCCGGCGCGCACCATGTTGACGTAGAGCCGCGAGAACACGCCGTGCTGCTGCTCCAGCGTAGTGGATAGCGGCGTGCCGCTGCGCACGCCATCTTTGATGCGCTCGATCAGGGCGCGGGCAGTATCGGTTTCGGCATTTTCCGACAGCGTGTGCAAGGCCCGATCCAGCGGCTGACCGGCACCGAGCAAGGTGCCCAGTTGGCTGGTGAATTGGGCCAGTTGATCGCCGCCCAGGGCCGAGCGCTTGAACAGCGCGGCAAGCGCACGGCCACCGCCAGACCCCGCCTCGGCGGCTTCGATCGGAATGTTGCCGGCATCCTGCAGGCGCACGACCACTTCGTTGCGGGATAGCGCTTCCATTTCGCCGACCAGGGTCTCACCGGTCGGCGCCACCGCTTTGTATCGATACAGGGCCATGCCGATCAGCCGTCCTGCTGGGTGACACGCAGGATTTCTTCCAGCGTGGTGACCCCGGCCAGGGCTTTGACCAAACCATCTTCGTACATGGTGCGCATGCCTTCTTCGCGCGCGGCTTGTTCGATCACCCCCATGTCGGCGTGCTTCATGACCAAGCGCCGCAGCGGATCGGTCATCCGCAAAAACTCCATGATCGTGGTGCGGCCCAAATAGCCAGTGGGGGTCAATTCCGAAGGCCCGGGTTTATACAACTGCACCGGTCGCTGATCGGTATAGCGCTCCAGCTCAAACTGCTGCACGACTTCCGGCAAGGCGGCGTAAGCCTGACGATGACCGACCTCGACGCGCCGCACCAGGCGCTGCCCGAGAATGCCATTGACGGTGGAACTGAGCAGATAATCTTCCACGCCCATATCGAGCAAACGGGTGATGCCGCCAGCGGCGTTGTTGGTGTGCAGGGTGGACAGCACCAGATGGCCGGTAAGCGCCGATTGAATGGCGATCTTGGCGGTTTCCAGATCACGCATTTCGCCGATCATGATGATGTCTGGATCCTGCCGCACGATCGAGCGCAGGGCGTGCGAGAAATCCAGCCCGATCTGCGGCTTGACCTGAATCTGATTGACCCCCTCGATCTGGTATTCGACCGGGTCTTCGACGGTGATGATTTTGACATCCGCGGTGTTGATCTTGCTGAGCGCGGTGTACAAAGTGGTGGTCTTGCCGGAGCCGGTCGGGCCGGTCACCAGCATGATGCCGTGCGGCATGCTCAAGACTTCCATGAACTGCGGCAGAAACTCGTCGGTAAAGCCGAGCGTGTGAAAGTCCAGCACCACCGATTCACGATCAAGAATGCGCATGACCACCGATTCGCCGAACGAAGTGGGCACCGTGCTCACGCGCAGATCCAGTTCTTTGCCCTGCACCCGCAACATGATGCGGCCATCCTGCGGCAGGCGGCGTTCGGCGATGTTGAGCTTGGCCATGATCTTGATGCGCGAGATCACCGCTGCGGTCGAATTGGCCGGCGGCGATTCCACTTCTTCGAGCACGCCGTCGATGCGATAACGCACTTTGAGGCGGGTCTCGAACGGCTCGATGTGGATATCGGAGGCGCGCGCTTCGACGGCGCGCTGGATCACCAGATTGACCAGCCGGATCACCGGCGCTTCCGAGGCCAGATCGCGCAGGTGCTCAACGTCGTCTTCGCTGCGGGTGGCGTCTTCGGAAAGATTTTCGACGATCGTACCCATCGCCGAACGGCCGCTGCCGTAATAACGCTCGATCAGGTCGTCGATCTCGGACCGGATACCCACGCGCACGGTGACCGGTTTGCCGACCGCCAAACGCACCGCGTCGAGTGGGTAGTGGTCTTGCGGTTCGGCCACCAGCAGGTGCAATTCCTGTTCGTCTTCACCGATCGGCACGACGTGGTACTGCTTGAGAAAACGGATCGACAATTGCACGTTCGCTGGCGGCGCATCCGGGCAATCCCGCGCCGACAACAAGGGCATCTGCAGCACTTCACTCAGCGCTTCAGCGGCGTCGCGTTCCGAGACCAGACCCAACCGCACCATCAGCGAAATGAAATCGGCGTTGGGCGATTCTTCCTGCAAACGCCGAGCCCGCAACAGGTCAGCTTCCTTGAGGCGGCCGCGGGCGATCAAGAAGGTCGCGATGCGGTCTTCCAAGCTGACTTCGTCGAGCGGCGCGCTCAAGGCATCGGCAACAGCGAGTTCGGCTTCGGTCATGGGTTTTCTGGCTCGTGCGGTGGCTGCTTGCGACCTTCGATCACGGCGACTGGTTCCGCTGTCGGCGCGGCATCGAAGCGGATGTGTTCCAGAAAACGGCGATGAAACAGCGCCCATACCAGCAGCGCCGAAATCATCGGAACGATCAGCGTCGCCGCCTGATAGGCATACGCCACCCATTCCAGATTGACCCGATGTTCGGTCGCCATTTGCATTCCGGCCGGACCCAGATCAATGAACAATTGCTTGGCGACATCGGCACAGATGGAGAGCGCCTGGATCGGCATCAACAGCAACCAACCGAGCAGCGCCGTGCGCAAGCGCCGTAGCAAAGAGTAGTCGCCGGTGTCTGGCGTGGCGAACACCAAACCCCAGAACACCGCCAATCCATAGGTGAACAGCAACGCGTTGGAGCTGCCATCGACCGCCGGAATCTGACCGGCCTGGGCGACCATGCCCGGGGGCAACGGCACCACCGCAGTGAACTTGAAATAGTGTACGTACTGGCTGGAATCGTGGATCACGCCGGGCAGCCACCAGTCGAGAAAAATCCGCGCCAGCCGGGTGATCGGATAGACCACGACGCTGCGCAGGCCAAACCAGACAAATACCGCAAGCGGCAGCCAGAGGACGCCGAGCAGAAAAAACGCCTTGAGCGAAATCGGCTCGGCGACTTCGGCGGATGCAGAGGCGGGGTTCGGGTCGTTGCTCATTGCAGCCAGGCTCGGGCATTCTGGAAAAGGCGCATCCACGGCGAGTCATCCGGCCAGTGGCGCGGCCGCCAGCTTAACTGCACCGAGCGGTGAACGCGCTCCGGGTGTGGCATCAACAACGCGATGCGGCCATCCGCATTGGTAAAACCGGTCAAGCCTGCGGGCGAACCGTTGGGATTGGCTGGATAGGTTTCGGCAACCGCGCCGGCGGCGGTGACGTAGCGCAGGGTCGCCAACGCCTGCCCAACATCGCCGCTGGTACTGAAATCGACCCGGCCTTCGCCGTGCGAAACCACCACCGGCAAGCGCGATCCGGCCATGCCTCGAAACCAGATCGACGGCGAATCGAGCACTTCGACCAAGCTGAGCCGGGCTTCAAACTGCTCGGAGCGATTGCGTTTGAACCGCGGCCACGGTTCGGCGCCGGGAATCAGTTGCTTGATCTCGGCCAGCATCTGGCAGCCGTTGCAAACCCCCAGGGCAAACTTGTTCGGGTCATGGAAAAAGGCTTGAAACTGCGTCGCCAAGTTGCCGTGGTGGAGGATGGAAGTGGCCCAACCACGGCCAGCACCGAGCACATCCCCGTATGAAAAACCGCCACAGGCGGCCAATCCGGCGAAGCGCGCCAGGGTTTCTTCACCGGACAGCAGATCGCTCATGTGTACGTCGATGGCGCCAAAGCCGGCGCGCACAAAAGCCGCCGCCATTTCCACCTGGCCATTGACGCCCTGCTCGCGCAGGATCGCGATCAGCGGCCGCGCACCCCGGCCAATAAACGGTGCGGCTACGTTTTCCGCGAGATCGAAGCCCACCACCGGCATCAGCGCGTGCGCGCCGGTGGTGACGACACTGGCGCGCTCTTCATCGGCACAATCGGGGTGGTCGCGCAGGCGCTGCATGGCGTGCGAAGTCTGCTGCCAGAGCGCGAGCAGTTCCGCCAGCGACCAAACCAGGGTGGCACCACTGGCGTCGCGCAAACGCACGTCGCTCGAGTCCGCGCGCGGTGTCGCCAACGGCCGCCAGCAGGCCGCCAATCCGGCCTCGGCAAACGCGGTCTGGACGATTTCCAGATCCGCTTCCCGGACTTGAATCAGCGCCCCCAGTTCTTCGTTGAACAGCGCCGCGAGCGATTGTTCTGGCGTCGTACCCAGGTCGATATCCAGTCCGCAGCGCGCCGCGAAAGCCATTTCCAGCAAGGCCACGAGCAGACCACCATCGGAGCGATCGTGATAGGCGAGCAGGCGATCATCGCGATTGAGTTGTTGCACGGTATCGAACCCAGCCGCCAGCGCGGCCGCATCATCCAGATCGGGGGCGTGCTCGCCAAGTTGCCCAAAGCACTGCGCGAGAATGCTGCCACCGAGACGATTTTTGCCGCCGCCAAAATCGATCAGCACGATCCGGCTCGGGCCCGCATCCAGGCGCAGTTCCGGGGTCAGCGCACGACGCACGTCGGCCACCGGTGCAAACGCCGACACCACCAACGACAACGGCGAAACCACGCGCTGGACGCCGGCCGGTGTCGGCCAAGCCGCTTGCATGGAGAGCGAATCTTTGCCAACCGGAATGCTCAGATGGAGCGCCGGGCACGACTCCATGGCGAGGGCACGCACCGCATCGAACAACGCCGCGCCTTCGCCGGGATGATTCACCGCCGCCATCCAATTGGCAGAGAGTTTGATGTCTTCGCGGCGGCTGATCGGCGCCGCCGCAATATTCAACAGCGCCTCGGCTACCGCCATGCGCGCCGAAGCAGCCGCGTCCAGCAGCGCCAGCGGGCTGCGCTCACCGACCGCCATCGCTTCGCCAGTAAATCCGGAAAAATCACTCAGGGTAAGCGCGCAATCGGCCACCGGCGTTTGCCAGGCGCCGACCATCTGATCGCGCGCACACAAACCACCGACGCTGCGATCGCCGATGCTGATCAAGAAACTCTTGCTGCCGACGCTCGGATGGCAGAGTACGCGGCGCAGGGCGTGATCGATGCTGGTGTCGATCGCGAGCGCAACCGAACCCACCGGCAGGCGTTCGGCGTTGCGCTGCAGCGACGTTGCTTTGCCAAACAGCACGGCCATCGGCAAGTCGACCGGGTTGCCGCCGAGCCGGGCATCAGCGACCACAAGCTGCGCTGTCTGGGTGGCCCGACCAACCACCGCGCACGGGCAGCGTTCGCGCCGACAGATGGCCAGGAACCGCGGCAGATCCTGCGGCCGGAGTCCAACAACGTAACGCTCCTGCGACTCGTTGCACCAGATTTGCATCGGGCTCATGCCCGGCGCATCGTTGGGAATCGCGCGCAAATCGATCACCCCGCCGACGGCGGAATCGTTGAGCAGTTCCGGGATCGCATTGGCCAGTCCGCCAGCGCCGACATCGTGCACGCTGACGATCGGATTGTCGGCGCGAAGTGCCGAGCAGCGGTCGATCACTTCCTGGCAGCGCCGCTCCATCTCCGGGTTGTCGCGTTGCACCGAAGCAAAATCCAGCGCTGCGCTGGAGTCTCCCGATGCCAGCGACGACGCCGCGCCGCCACCGAGGCCGATCAGCATCGCCGGGCCGCCCAGCACGATGATCGCATCGCCCTGCTGGAGTTTCTGTTTCTGCACCTGATCCGGATGCAGATTGCCCAAACCACCGGCCAGCATGATCGGCTTGTCGTAACCGCGAATGAGCGCGCCCTGGCGGTGTTCAAAAGCTCGAAAATAGCCGCACAAGGCAGGGCGGCCGAATTCATTGTTGAACGCGGCCGCGCCCAGCGGCGCATCACGCATGATGGTGAAAGCGCTGGCCATGCGCGGCGGCAATTCGCGCGCCGCCTCCCACGGCCGGGGCAAGCCGGGAATGCGCAGATGCGACACGGTAAAGCCGGTCAGCCCCGCCTTTGGCTTGGCGCCACGTCCGGTCGCGCCTTCGTCGCGAATCTCGCCACCGCTGCCGGTACTGGCACCGGCAAACGGCGCGATCGCGGTCGGGTGGTTGTGGGTCTCGCACTTGATGGCGATGGCGACCGGCTCGGCGCATGCGCGCCACTGACGATCTGCGGCGCTGGCATAGAAACGCGCCACCGCCGTGGTACCGATCACCGCGGCGTTGTCGTGGTAGGCCGACAGCGTGCCGATCGGCTGCCGCTGGTGCGTGGTCTTGATCATGGCAAACAGGGATCGCTCGGCGAGGGCGCCATCGATCACCCAATTGGCATTGAACACCTTGTGCCGGCAGTGCTCGGAATTGGCCTGCGCAAACATCATCAGTTCGGCGTCGCTGGGATCGCGGCCGAGGCGCTGATAGCAGTCGGCGAGATAGTCGATTTCGTCGTCGCTGAGCGCCAACCCAAGCTGCCGGTTGGCGGCGGCAAGCTGCTGCTGCGGCTCGGCGCCGAGGCTGATTATTTGCAACGCGGCCGGTGACTGCACCTGGAATATCCCGGCCAGCTCACGGCGTTGCATCAACACCGACTGCGTCATCGGATCGTGCAGCACGGCAAGCACCTGCGCCCTAACCGCCGCGGTCAACGCAGAAAACCCCGGCACCACATAACGCCAGCCCTGCTCGATGCTGGCTACGGCCAAACCGGCCGCCCGCAACAGCTCCAAGGCCTTGCTGGCCCAGGGCGACAAGGTGCCGATCCGGGGAACCACCCAGAGGCTATCGACGACCTCGTCCGGGGCATCGGTATCGGCATCCAGCACGCTGGCGAGACGCGCACCATCAATCACTACCGAGGCCGCCTTGACGACAAAAAAATTGCTCGCCTGAGCCAGCCGCAGATCGGCGACAACCGCGCGCAATCCTTGATCGAGCCGCTCACGCCGAAACGCCGAACGGTGTTCATGTCCCGCAAGCAGCAGCATCGGTGGATCTACCGGTTCAGATGAGGCGGGCGAGCATAGCGGCATCGCGGCGTCGGCCAAAACCAACCGCGCCGACGCAGCACCACTCGCGCTGGCCGATCAGAGCGCTTTGGCGGTCGATTGAATGGCTTCCAGCCGTTGCAGCAAGGTCGGCGGCGGCATGTAGCCACCAATCAGCGTGCCATCGGCGGCAACAATGCTGGGCGTGCCGGTGACGCCGACGCGCTGACCGAGCATGAACGTCTCGGTGACCGGGTTGTTGCAAGTGATTGGCTTGATGACGACGCCGGCTTTGGCATCGGTCAACGCCTGGTTGCGATCCGCCGAGCACCACACCGTTACCGCTTTATCAAACGACGGCGAACCGAGTCCGGCGCGCGGAAAGAACAAGTACTCGACGCTGATCCCGAGGTCGTTGTACTGGGCAATTTCCTGGTGCAGCTTGCGGCAATAGCCGCAATCGATATCGGTGAAAACGGTGATGCGGTGCTTGGGATTGCGCGCCGCAAAGACGATCCGCTTGTCGGCGCCGATCTTGTCGACGCTGCCCTTGCGCAGGCCGGCCTCTTTGCCCTCGGTGAGGTCGCGCTTCAGCGCTACATCGTAGACGCGACCCTGCACCAAATACTTGCCATCGGCGCTGGCGTAAAGCACGTTGCCGCTGATCACCACCTCGAAAAACCCGGGCAATGCCGAATCGGCGATGGTTTCAATGTTGGCCGTTGGCACCATCGACTTGATCGCATCACGCACCTTCTGCTCGCCGGCGGCATCGGCCAGCGCGGCGTTGGATAGAACAACCGTCAGTGCGGCCAGGGCAAGCTTTTGCATCGGAAATCCTCGGGTAGGGGTCAGCCACCGGCTGGGCGGTGGGCTTGAGAGTTTAACTATTGGGGCAAAGTTCCGGATGCGGATTGGTGGGCCCACCAGGACTCGAACCTGGAACCGACAGATTATGAGTCTGCTGCACTAACCGTTGTGCTATAGGCCCGGCGTAATGGCAGATTGTCGCAGAAGCGGCACCGAACCATCCATGGTGCTGGGCGCCAGCCCGCGCCTCCCTGCGCGTGCGTTCGGTCTCGCGCACGATGCCTGCGGGCATCATGCGAACGCGGGCCCTCACCCCACCAGAACTCGAACCTGGAACCGAGAGCGCATAGGTTGGCGGTGAGCGTAGCGGTCTTTAACGGCGACGGCCGGTCACCCCAACAAACCCCACCACAACGCGAACCACCCAAACCTTGCTCCGCCTCCGGCTTGGTTGGGCATCGCTGCGCTCACCCCAACCTATGCCTAACCGTCGTGCCATAGGCCCGGCGTAATGGCAGATTGTCGCAGAAGCGGCACCGAACCATCCATGGTGCTGGGCGCCAGCCCGCGCCTCCCTGCGCGTGTTCGGTCTCGCGAGCGCCCCCGCCCCCGGTCACTCCAGATCGAGGAACGAACGCAGTTGTTCGGAGCGACTCGGATGACGCAGCTTGCGCAGGGCTTTGGCTTCGATCTGGCGAATGCGTTCGCGGGTGACATCAAACTGTTTGCCGACTTCTTCCAGGGTGTGGTCGGTGTTCATGTCGATGCCAAAGCGCATCCGCAGCACTTTGGCTTCGCGCGGCGTCAGCCCCGACAGCACGTCCTTGACGGTTTCCTGCAGGCCGGTGGTGGTGGCCGATTCGACCGGAGATTCGGCGCCGCCGTCTTCGATGAAGTCACCCAGGTGCGAATCTTCGTCGTCGCCGATCGGGGTTTCCATCGAGATCGGCTCTTTGGCGATCTTGAGCACTTTGCGGATTTTGTCTTCGGGCATTTCCATGCGCTTGGCGAGCTCATCGGGCGTTGGCTCGCGGCCCATTTCCTGCAACATCTGGCGACTGATGCGGTTCAACTTGTTGATCGTCTCGATCATGTGCACCGGTATCCGGATGGTGCGCGCTTGATCGGCAATCGAACGGGTGATCGCCTGGCGAATCCACCAGGTGGCGTAGGTCGAAAACTTGTAGCCGCGACGGTATTCGAACTTGTCCACAGCTTTCATCAGGCCGATGTTGCCTTCCTGGATCAGGTCGAGGAATTGCAGGCCACGATTGGTGTATTTTTTGGCGATGGAAATAACCAGGCGCAGGTTGGCTTCGACCATCTCTTTCTTGGCACGACGGGCTTTGGCCTCACCGATCGACATGTGCCGATTGATGTCTTTGATCTCCGGCAGACTCAAGAAAAGCGCAACTTCGTGGCCCAGCAGTCGCTCCTGATGCTCCTGGATTTCGGCCTTGTAGTTTTTGAGCGTGGCCGCCCATTTCACATTTTTGCGGCATTCGTTATCGACCCAGCGCAGGTTGGTCTCTTTGCCCGGGAACACCTTGATGAACTCTTTGCGCGGCATTTTGCCGTGGCGCACAGCGATATCGAGGATGCCGCGCTCGTGGCTACGAATGGTGTTGACCACTTCGCGCAATTTTTTGACCATGCCGTCGATCATGATCGAGGGCAGTTTCAATTTGAGGAACTCGTCGCTGATCAGTCTGCGAAACTTCAGCGTTTTCTTGTCTTCGGCGCCCACTTTGGCGTGGGCGGCCTTGAACTTTTCGTACAGCTCGGCGAACAATTCCATCCGCCGTTTCACTTCGGCCGGGTCGGGACCGGTATCGCCGGGGCTGGCTTCTTCCGCTTCGGCTGGCGCTTCTTCGTCGTCGTCTTCGTCTTTGGCCTGGGCGGTGCCGTTTTCGATCGCCAGCAACAATTCTTCGGCGAGTACCGCGGCGGCGGCGGCGGCGGCGGCGGCTTCGGCGGCGGCGATCGCTTCGAGATCGTAGAAGCCGGTGAGGAACTCACTCATGCGCTTCTTGCCATCGAGGTGCGCCGCGTATTCGGACAGCAACAACGAAATCGACCAAGGGAACTGCGCCAATGCGTTCTGCACTTGCGCCAAACCTTCTTCGATGCGCTTGGCGATGACAATTTCGCCTTCGCGGGTGAGCAGTTCAACGGTACCCATCTCGCGCATGTACATGCGCACCGGATCGGTGGTGCGGCCGGTTTCTTCGACCGCCGACAGCACCTGGATGGCTTCTTCGGTGACGGCTTCATCGTCCTGTACCGAGGACGATTCCTGCAACAACAGCGTTTCCACGTCCGGCGCTGCTTCCAGTACCTGGATGCCCATATCGTTGATCATGCCGATGATGTCTTCGATCTGCTCCGGATCGACGATGTCGTCGGGCAGATGGTCATTGACTTCGGCGTAGGTGAGGTAACCCTGGTCTTTGCCCTTGGTGATCAGCTTTTTGATCTCGGATTGCTGATCGCGCGGCTCTAAATCGATAACGGCCATAGACCTTCCTCTGCAAACTTGAACTGTGGATAGATAACGTATTTGGGGGCAGACAACGGACAGCCAAGCAGCGCTGCGCCCAAGCGCGGCGGCCGGTTCATGATCGGTTTGGTGCCAGCACCTGCCAATAGCAGGCTGGCTGAAATCGCCGGCTGCCAATGCCGCCGGTCCCATTCCTATCGGAACGGGCTGACCAGTATAGGCGAGGTGTCAAGGGGGAGACCGGAGCCTGCCCCAGGCGCGGTTGCCCGACCGCCACCGGCCGGTGCTGCCACGGCCTTGCCCCAACTCGGTTGCTGGTCACGATTAGAATGGCGCCGGTCACAGCCCTGGGTTGAACCTCATGTGTGGAATTGTCGGGATTGCGGCGCGGCGGGATGTGGCGCCGTCGCTGATCAGCGGCCTGCAGGCGCTGGAGTACCGTGGTTATGACTCCGCCGGAATCGCACTGATTACCGCGCAAGGCCTGCAACGGCGGCGCGCGCAGGGCAAAGTGAGCCAGCTATTGGCTTTGCAGAGCGCCGACCCGATCGCCGGGTCGACCGGTATTGCGCATACCCGTTGGGCCACCCACGGCGTGCCGGCCGAGCGCAACGCGCATCCGATGATTTCGGCGGATGCAATTGCGGTGGTCCACAACGGCATCATCGAAAATCATGCCGAACTGCGCGCCCAACTCATCGACGACGGCTACCGCTTCAGCTCCGACACCGATACCGAGGTGTTGGCGCATCTGCTGCACGCCGAAGGCAGCACTGGAAAAACGCTGCTGGCCTCGGTGCAGGCGGTGCTGCCGAAACTGCGCGGCGCTTACGCCATCGCCGCGCTCTCCCAGGCCGAGCCGGGACTGGTGGTCGGCGCCCGTCGCGGATCGCCGATGGTGGTGGGTCTCGGCGTCGGTGAGCAGTATCTGGCGTCGGACATCCACGCCTTGTTGCCGATGACGCAAAAGTTCATCTACCTGGCCGAGGGGGATGTCGTCGAAGTTCGCATCGATCAAGTACAGATTTTCGATGCTGGTGGCGCGCCGGTCAGCCGACCGATCAAGCAGGCGCACTTTGCCGCCGACGCGGTGCAACGCGGCGACTATCGGCATTACATGCTGAAAGAGATTTTTGAGCAGCCGGTGGCAATTACCGACACGCTGGAAGGCCGCCTCAGCGATGGCCATATCCTGACCGCGATCTTTGGGCCCGATGCCGCGCAGCAATTGGCACGAACCCGCGCCGTACAGTTGGTGGCCTGCGGATCGAGCTACCACGCCGCCCTGGTCGCGCGTTACTGGATCGAGGCGTTGGCGCGGATTCCGGTGACCGTGGATATCGCCAGCGAATATCGCTACCGCGAGGTCGTGGTGGTACCCGATTGTTTACTGGTAGCGGTGTCGCAATCCGGCGAGACCGCCGACACGTTGGCGGCGCTGCGTCTGGCCAAGGACCTAGGCTATCTCAGTCAACTTGCAATCTGCAACGTGCCGGAGTCGTCGCTGGTGCGCGAATCGACATTGGCATTGATGACCCGGGCCGGGCCGGAAATCGGCGTCGCTTCGACCAAGGCATTCATCACCCAGCTCACCGCGCTGTTGCTGCTGGCGCTGGAGCTTGGGCGCCACCATGGCCTGGATCCGGCGCGCTATGCCGACGGCGTGGCGCAATTGGCCAGTCTGCCCAACGCGGTCAGCGCCGCGCTGCAAGGCGAAGCCGTCATTCGCCAATTGGCCGAGCGCCTGGTTTCCAAACAGCACGCGTTGTTTGTCGGCCGTGGCACCCAGTTTCCGATCGCCATGGAAGGCGCGCTCAAACTCAAGGAAATTTCCTACATTCATGCCGAAGCCTATCCGGCCGGCGAACTCAAACACGGCCCGCTGGCCCTGGTCGATGAGCACATGCCGGTGATTGCGGTCGCCCCCAATGACCCTTTGCTGGAAAAACTCAAGAGCAATATCGAAGAGGTCCGGGCCCGTGGTGGCCAGTTGATTGTGTTCGCCGATGCCAGCGTCAGTCGTGGCATTACCCACCCGCAGGAAACCCTGATCGAGCTCGCCCCGTGCGGCGATCTGATTGCCCCGATCATATTTACCGTGCCGTTGCAGTTGCTCGCTTATCACGTCGCGGTGCTGCGCGGCACCGACATCGATCAGCCACGCAACCTGGCCAAAAGCGTGACCGTGGAATGACCGCGCCCGGCATCGTCATCATCGGCGCCGGTCAAGCCGGTTGCGAGGCTGCCTTTGCGCTGCGCCAGTACGGCGTCGACGCGGACATCACCCTGATTGGCGATGAGGCCTACCTGCCGTATCGACGGCCACCGCTGTCGAAAGCTTTTGTCAGTAGCACGCAGGCACCGGAGAGCACCTTCATCAAACCACTGGCCGCATTCGCCAAGGCGGGCATTGGAATCGAGCTTTCGGTCACCGCCGACAAAATTGATCGGCGGCACCGCCAGGTGGTTTTGTCCGACGGCCGCAGCCTGGCTTATTCCCAACTCATTTTGGCGACCGGCGGCCGTGCCCGACAACTGCCGTTGCCCGGCGCCGACCGCGCCAACGTGTTCCGTCTTCGTAGCCTGAACGATGCCCTGAAGCTACGCCCTTATTTCAAACCCGAACAACGCCTGGTGGTGATCGGCGGTGGCTATATCGGGCTGGAAATCGCGGCGTTGGCAAGACACAACAGCATGGCCGTCAGCGTGCTGGAGGCAGCCCCGCGACTGCTGGCGCGGGTGGCGCAGCCGCTACTGGCGAAGTTTCTCGCCGACGTGCACCGCCAGGCCGGCGTCGATGTGCGCTTGCAAGCGCAGGTGCTGGGTTTGGTCGGCAACGCCGAGCGCGTCGAAGCGGTGCGCTGCGCCGATGGCGCGATTGCGGCCGATTTGGTACTGCTCAGCGTCGGTCTTCAGGCCAACAGCGAGCTCGCCGCCGCCGCCGGACTCAGCGTCGATGACGGCGTTCTGGTCAACCTGCGGCAGCAAACTAGCGATCCGACGATTTACGCGATTGGTGACTGCGCCCGCGCCGAACATGGATTTCTCGGCGGCCAGCGGCACCTCGAATCGGTGCCGAATGCCATCGAGCAAGGCCGCCGCGTCGCCCAGGTGATTGCCGGGCAACCGCTGGCTGACCCAAGCGCTCCCTGGTTCTGGTCGGACCAATACGATCTGAAGCTGCAAATGGTCGGCCTGAGTGCCGGTTTCGATCAGCAGATCGTGCGTGGTGATCCCGCTTCGCGCAGCTTTCTGGCGATCTATCTTCAGCATGGCCGCGTCATCGCCATCGACGCGGTCAACCGGGCGCAAGACTTCGCTGCCGCCAAAACCATTGTCAACCAACGCCGGTCGATCGATCCCGAGCGCCTGGGAGACGATCAGCAGCCGTTGGCAGCGTTGCTCGCCTGAAACCGCCATGCGCGGCCGGATTGGCTGCGGGTAAAACGGCTTTTGGGGCTGGCGTCGGTCTACTAAAGCGTCGTCGGTGGCCGCGATGGTGCATTGCAGCAATGGCCGATCTGGGCCAGAATCGACCCGGCGTCCATGGCTCCCGGTCATGCGCCTGCGGAGGGGTTTGCGCATGTTGTATCAACTGGTCGAGTGGCAGCGTTCGCTGATGACACCGATGACCGCCGCCATGGGCGACCTGGGCCGGACCTTTGTCCATTCGGCCAGCCCCTGGTCGATGTTGCCCGGCGCGCAGCGGGTGGCCGCCGGTTGCGAGCTGCTGTATCGGCTCGGCAAAGAATACGAAAAGCCCGAGTTCGGCATCAAGTCGGTGACCGCCCACGGCCGCGAAGTTCCGGTGTTGGAATTGACCGCACTGAAAACGCCGTTCTGCAATCTATTGCGCTTCAAGCGCTATGCCGACGACGTCGACACCATTCGCGCGCTGAAAGACGACCCGGTGGTGCTGGTGTGTGCGCCACTTTCCGGCCACCACGCGACCTTGCTGCGCGACACCGTGCGCACCTTGCTGCCCGAGCACAAGGTCTACATCACCGACTGGATCGATGCGCGGATGGTGCCGCTCGATCAAGGTGACTTCGGGCTCGATGCCTACGTCAACACCATCCAGCAATTCATCCGCCACATCGGCGCCGAAAATCTGCACGTGATCTCGGTCTGCCAACCCACCGTGCCGGTGCTGGCGGCGATCTCGCTGATGGCTTCGCGCGGCGAGACTACGCCGGCCAGCATGACGATGATGGGCGGCCCGATCGACGCCCGCAAAAGTCCGACTGCGGTCAATACGCTGGCGACGACGCGGCCGTACTCGTGGTTTGAACACAGCGTCATCTATACCGTACCGGCGCGTTATCCAGGCGCTGGACGGCGCGTCTATCCGGGGTTTTTGCAGCACAGCGGTTTTGTCGCGATGAACCCGGACCGGCACTTCAAAGCACACTGGGATTATTTTCTGGACCTGGTCCGCGGCGACAAAGACGACGCCGCCCAGCACGTGGCCTTTTACGACGAATACAACGCCGTGCTCGACATCGACGCCAGTTTCTATCTCGACACCATCCGCAGTGTGTTCCAGCAGTTCGACCTGCCCAACGGCAGCTGGTTTGTGGATGGCGAAAATGTGCGCCCGCAAGACATCAAAACCACGGCACTGCTGACCATCGAGGGCGAGCTCGACGATATTTCCGGCAGTGGCCAGACCGAAGCCGCGCAGGCGCTGTGTAGCAATATCCCGGCGGCCCGCAAGCAGCACTACATCGCCGAAGGCGCTGGTCATTTCGGGGTATTTTCCGGCCGTCGCTGGCGCGAAAAAGTGTACCCGGTGGTGCGCGCGTTTATCCGCCAACTTGGTCCGCCAGCCAGTAAGTCGGCGGTAGCCCGGCGGTAGGTTGGGCTTTGCCCCGACCGGAATGACCGGTCGGGTGGAAACCTTGTCGGGTTGCCACCCGACCGACGATTCAGCCTTGTCGGGTGGAAACCCGAGCTACGCCCGACCGCCTTACAACGCCTGCGGAGCGAGCGCGATGTCGTTCAACTGGATCGGCCGGATGCCGTCCATCACCAAGGCATAGCTGACCTTCTCGAAAGTGCGAAACACCATCGCGTGGCCGAGAAACTCTTCCGGAATGACGACCTTGGCGGCTTTGTTCGGAAACACCGTGCGCAGGTCTTCATTGGCAAACTTGACCTTGTCGCGTTGCTTGCGGCTGGGCTGGTACAAGGCGTACACCTCGCCATTGGCGACGCCGTCGCGGGCGCCACGCGACAGCGCGACCAGTCGATACGACCCGGTGTAGCGCTCGGCTCCGGAGACCCCCAACACGCGCATGTTGGCGGGCACCGCATCGGGCGCATGGGGCGAATAGCTGGCGTCGTAAGGATGGGTATCGGCGGCCACGACCAGATCGCCTTTCATCACTTCAAAATTGGAATCGAGCAATTCCAGCGTGGCCGGATCGCCGCTTTTCAACACCCGCGCCCGCGACACTTGCTGCACTTCGTGGCCAAGAATCTCCGAGCTGTGGCGCCGATGCAGGTTGTTGAAACCCTCCAGCCAGAGGCTGGCAAAGGTCACTTGGCGCACGCCGACGTAAGGTTTTCTGTCAAACTTGCGCGGTACCGATTTGGTCCACGGGAAGCGCGCCGGAAGCTCACGATAGACCACCGTCGGGCGCACCACATCGACCGCGTCGCCGGGACGCGCGTCCAGGCCGCGCACGTAAACCAACTGCCCGGGCGCACTCACCAAGCGACTTTCCTCGTTTTCGACGACGTAGGGCAAGTGCTTGATGGCTTCGTCGGAATACACCCGCGTCTGCTCAAGGAAGGCTTTGATATGTTCGAGCGGAATCGGTTGAATCGCCCGATCACCACCGACGTTGCGGACCTGCGGCGACAGTTTCACGACATCGGGGCGATTGCCGCCGTTGCCACGGACCAGGCGCGGCTGGCCATCGATGTAGACCAAGCTGATCTGATCGCCGGGATAGATCAGATGCGGATTTTCAATCTGGCTGTTGGCCTGCCAGATTTCTGGCCACAACCAGGGACTTTTCAAGAAGCGCGCGGAAATATCCCAAAGCGTGTCGCCGCGAACCACGGTATAGGTTTGCGGGTGGTCACTGCGCAACTCGGGGTTGGCAGCAAAACCTGAGGCCGCAAGTAGCGATCCGGCAACAACTGCAAGCATTCGTTTAAGCATGGCGGCTAAGCTCCTGATTTGTCAGAAGGACTAAAGGTGAGTGTAACCCAAATAATAAAGGCCGGGAATGGTTCTGTCGGTCAACGCGAACGGCTTGCCAGCAGGCGACCAAACCAGCATCTTTGAGGTCCGAGGAAAAAACCATGTCCAAGCTCACGATTCTTGAATTTCCTGACCCGCGCCTGCGCACCTGCGCGGTCCCGGTCACCCGCTTCGACGCCGCGCTGTCACAGTTGATCGACGACCTGCTGGAGACCATGTACGCCGCACCCGGTATCGGGCTGGCGGCGACCCAGGTGGATGTCCATCGGCAATTGCTGGTGCTGGACGTGTCCGAAGAAAAAAATCGGCCGCTGGTGCTGATCAATCCACAACTGCTGGCGGCTGAGGGCGAACAGGTTTATCAGGAGGGCTGTCTGTCGGTACCCGGCATTTATGCGGATGTCACCCGCGCTCACTCGATCCAGGTACGGGCACTGGATCGCCAGGGGCAGGCCTTCGAGCTCGCTGCCGATGGCTTGCTGGCGATCTGCATCCAGCATGAGATGGATCACTTGGTCGGCAAGGTATTTGTCGATTACCTGTCGGTGTTGAAGCGCGCGATGGTGCGAAAAAAATTGGAGAAGGCGCGACGCGCGCGGGTGGATGCCGGGCAGCGCGAGCACGCGCTTTGAGTCTGCGGCTGATCTTTGCGGGCACGCCCGCGTTTGCCGTGCCCGCGTTGCAGGCGGCGCTGGCTTCGGGCCACCCGGTGGTCGCGGTGTTGACGCAACCGGATCGGCCGGCCGGCCGTGGCCGCGGGCTCGCGGCCAGCCCGATCAAACTGCAGGCGTTGGCAGCGGGGGTGCCGGTGCTGCAACCGGAAACCTTGCGCAAACCCAGCGTTCGCCGACAACTGACAGCACTGGAGCCGGACCTGCTGATCGTCGTGGCGTATGGCCTGATGCTGACCGAAGCGGTGCTCGCTGTGCCCCGCCATGGTTGCTGGAATCTGCACGCCTCGCTGCTGCCGCGCTGGCGTGGCGCCGCGCCGATCCAGCGGGCGATTCTGGCCGGCGACGACGCCACCGGCGTCGATCTGATGCAGATGCAGGCGGGCCTCGATAGCGGGCCGGTATTGCTCAGCCGACGCACGCCAATACAGACTGACGATAGCGGCGGCAGTTTGCAGGATCGTCTCGCTGCGCTCGCTGCCGACCTGCTCAGCGAAGGCCTGACCCGACTGGCACTGGGTACGTTGCCCGCCGCGCAGGCGCAATCCAGCGTTGGCATTTGCTATGCGCACAAGATTGAAAAAGCGGAGGCAGCATTGGACTGCACGCAAAGCGCGATCGCCTTGGAACGCCAAGTGCGTGCGTTTTCGCCGACGCCGATTGCCGAACTGGAGCTGGCCGGCGAACGCCTGCGCGTGCATGCAGCGCTGGCAGTGCCGGCCCTGGCCAGCGCGGCGCCGGGCAGCGTGCTCGCTGCCACCCGCGAGGGCATCGACATCGCCTGTGGCGAGGGCGCCCTGCGGCTGACCCGGGTGCAACGCGCCGGCGGCAAACCGCTCTCGGCCTGGGATTATCTCAACGCCCGCCCCGAACTGCGGCAGCGGCCTTGAACCCCCGAACCACCAACCTGCCCTTGCGCGCGATCGCGGCGCGGGCGCTGGCGCGGGTGCTGGCGGGGCAGGGCTCGTTGCAAGACGTGTTACCCGCCGCCGATCAGGCGCTGACTGATCGGCGCGACCGCGCGCAGTTGCGCGTCATCCTCTACGCCAGTTTGCGTTCGATCTATCGACGCCAAGCGGCGCTCGCGCTGCTCATGGAAAAACCTTTGCAGGCGCGTGCTGCGCCGGTGGAAGCGCTGTTGCTGATCGGTCTGACCGAACTCGAAGAAGGCATCGACGCCGCTTATGCCGTCGTCGATGCCAGCGTCGATGCCGCCCGCGCGCTGGGCTGGGGCACGCTCTCGGGATTGGTCAATGCGGTCTTGCGTAATGCCTTGCGTCAAGGCGCTGCGCTGTATCAGCGTCTGCCCGATAGCGAAAGCCTTCGCTGCAATCATCCGGATTGGCTGATCGAGCGGTTGCACGCCGATTGGCCCAGCGAAGCGGCCGCCATTTTGCTCGCCAATAATTGCGCAGCGCCGCTCTGGCTGCGGGTGAATCGGCGCCGCTGCGGTCGCGACCAGTTGCGGGCCCGCCTCAGCGCCGCCGGGATCGAGGCCACCCAACATCCACAGTTGGCCGACGCCGTGCAGGTGCCGGTGGCCGGTGCCGTGACCGATCTGCCGGGCTGGAATGAAGGCTGGATCAGTGTCCAGGACGCCAGCGCCCAACTGGCCGTGGAACTGCTGGAGCTGCAACCGGGCCTGCGCGTGCTCGATGCCTGCGCCGCGCCCGGCGGCAAACTGGCCCACATCGCCGAACGCGAGCCCGAACTGGCGCGATTGCTGGGCGTCGATTTCGATGGCAAACGCCTGGAGCGTACCCGCCAGGGCATGCGTCGGCTGGGTTTGCAGCCCACCCTCAAGCAGGGCGATGCCACCCAGCCGGAGACTTGGTGCCAAGGCGAGCGCTTTGATCGCATCCTGATCGATGCGCCCTGCAGCGGTACCGGTGTGATCCGCCGCCATCCGGATATTCGCCTGCTGCGCCGCGCCAGCGATATCGCCACCCTGTGCCAGCAACAGGCGCGGTTGCTCGATCACCTGTGGCCTTTGCTCGCCGCCGGTGCAAGGCTAGTCTATGCGACCTGTTCGGTGCTCAAAGATGAAAACGAAAACCAGATCGCCGCGTTTGTTGCCCGCACCGCCGATGCGCGGGTCGCTGCCGTGCTGCCGTCGTGGTTTGGCAGTGATCGCCGCTGGGGACGGCAGAACTTTCCGGGACAGGGCGACGCCGATGGCTTTTTTTACGCCGTGCTGGAGCGCCATTCTGGTTAGCTTGGCGGTCGTCGGCTGCGCCGGATCGGCGGACCCCAACCCTGCCCGCATCGACGCCGCCGCCTGGCATAGCGCCAGCAGCAGCCTGGACCTGACGTTAGCGCTGACGTTTTCGCCGACGATGCTCGCCGCGCTCGATCACGGCATCCCGCTGACCTTGGATTTTCGGATCGATCCGGCCCACGGACCGCGCCAGCACCAGCGCGTGTCCTTGCGTTTTTTGCCGCTGCTGCGCCGCTATGAGCTGGACTCCGGTGGCAATCCGGCACAGAGCTTTGCCAGTCGCCTGCAACTGTTGTCGGCGCTGGATCGGCTGCGCTTGCCGGTGGCCGCCGCCCAGCCGGTGGCCGGCCGCGTCAGCTTCCGCCTGGATACCCAAGCCTTGCCCGCGCCACTCAGGTTGCCGGCGCTGTTTGATCGCGACTGGCACTTGCAGTCGGCCGCAACGGCGTGGACAGCGTTGCCATGAGCGCGCCTCCGCTGCGGCGCCTGGCCAAAACCGGCCGCCAACGCTGGTGGTGGGTTGGCCTGCCGATCGCCGCGTCACTGCTGCTGCTATTGGCGGCATTGTGGCTGGCCGCCGATGCCGAAAGCGCAACTAGCCAGATCGGTAGCGCCTATGTCGGCCTGTTTGTGATCGCCGCGATAGCCGTGCTGGTGCTGGTCGGCGCCGTCATCGATGAGGCCTGGCGACTCGGTCAACGCTGGCGTGCCGGCCGGCCCGGTAGTCGGCTCAATCTGCGGCTGGCGGTACTGATTGCGCTGTTGGCGATTCCGCCGACCCTGCTGGTTTCCGGCTTCGCCATGCGCTTCGTCGAAGTCGGTATCGACAGTTGGTTTCGCGCCGATGTCGAAGCCTCACAGGCGGCGGCGGAGGCACTCGGCCGCGATGTTTTGCGGTCGTTTGAACGCCGCGCCCGGGATCGCTCCAATGCGCTCGCCAAGCGCGCCGCGCTCGCCGCCGGCGGCGACCTGCAAGCGGGCCTCGATGCCCTGGTCGATGGCATCGACGAGCCGCTCTATCTCACCGTCTACGATGACAATGGTGTCTTGCTGGCGCTGGCTTTCAACAGCAGCAGCATCGTTTTGCCGAAGGCGCCGAGCGAGGCCGAACGCTTGCAAGTGCGCCAAGCCGGCCAACTCGGCAAGAGTGAGCGCATCCAGGATACGCTGGCTTGGCGGGTACTCGATCGGGTGCCCGGCGTCGGCTTGTTGCAGGCCATTTTTCCGCTGCCGGTGGACCTGACGCCGCGACTGGAAATCCTCGAACGCACCGCCGTCGATTACGCGCAACTGCGCTTCCAGCGCCGCGCGCTCAAGTTGAGCTTCGTGCTGATCCTCGGTCTGGTCAGTCTGCTCGCGCTGCTCGGCGCGCTGTACACGGCGCTGATGGCCAGCGCTCGGCTGATCCAGCCGATCTCCGATCTGGCCACCGCCACTGGCGACATCGCCGCTGGGCGCTACGACCAACACCTGCCGGTCAGCAGTCAGGACGAACTCGGATTTCTGACCACCAGTTTCAACCGGATGGCCTCGGCACTCCACACCGCCGACGCCAGGGAACGCGCCAGTCGCGCCGAGATCGAGTTGCATCGCACGCATTTGCAAGCGGTGCTGGAGCGGCTCAGCGCTGGCGTTTTGAGCTTCGATGGCGAGCGCATCCTGACCGCCAACCCGGCCGCTGGCGCCTTGCTCGATCTGGCAGCGGACGCGCTGATCGATTGCCCGATCGCCGCGGCGGTCGCGCAGTTTCCGCGGGCTGCCGCCCTGTTCGCCGGGCTCTCGGCACACGCCGCGCGGGCCGAGCCGCAGTGGCGCGAAGAAATCATTTTGGCCGGTGAACCCAAGCGGGTGCTGCTGCTGCGCGCGGTGCGCCTGCCGGGAACCGCGCTGGCGCGTTATGTTGCGGTGTTCGATGATGCCGAAGTCCTGGCGCACGCCCAGCGCGAAGCCGCCTGGGCCGAAGTGGCGCGGCGTCTCGCCCACGAGATCAAGAATCCGTTGACGCCGATCCAGCTCGCGGCCGAGCGCTTGCGCCACAAATATCTGGGCAAAATGGCCGCCGCCGATGCCGAGGTGTTGGATCGCGCTACCCACACCATTGTCGCCCAGGTCGATGCGCTGAAAAATATCGTCAACGCGTTTGCCGATTATGCGCGTCCGCCGCTGGGCGAACGTCGGCCACTGGATCTGGCCTTACTCTGCAACGAAGTGCTCGACCTGTACGAGCACAGTGGTCAATGCCTGATCGAGCGCGAACTCGGCAGCGCACCGGTGTCGATCCTCGGCAATCGTGATCGGCTGCGCCAAGCCTTGGTCAATCTGCTCACCAATGCCATTGAAGCCGGCCAGGCTGGCACCCTGCCACGGATCGCGTTGCGGCTGACCGAACACACCGATGCCGTTGAACTGGCCGTGCGCGATCATGGCCTCGGCCTGCCAGCGGGTTTTGATGATCGCTGGTTCGAGCCCTACACCACCACCAAAACCAAGGGCACTGGACTCGGTCTGGCGATGGTCCGCAAGATTGCCGAGGAACATGGTGGCAGCGTCCACGGCGAAAACGCCGATGGCGGCGGTGCGCGGTTTGTGCTGGTGCTGCCGAAGCGTTGAACGTAACCGGCGGTTAGCGGCGGCGGGTCAGCCCAACGCCATCGCGACCGTCGATCACTCACGACAGCGGCGGCGGCAGCGGCTGGCCCTATAATTGTCGGCGGTCGATAAGGAATGCCGATGAACACGAGTGCCCGCTTTGATCCGGATCGCCATATTTCGGCGCCCCGAGGCCAGACGCTCAGCTGCAAAAGTTGGTTGACCGAAGCCGCCTATCGCATGATCCAGAACAATCTGGATGCCGAAGTCGCCGAAAATCCAGCGGAACTGGTGGTCTATGGCGGCATCGGTCGCGCCGCCCGCGACTGGGCCTGCTTCGATGCCATCCTCGCCGCCCT
>PEUI01000213.1:11835-12336 GCA_002785585.1 Lysobacterales bacterium CG02_land_8_20_14_3_00_62_12 | reverse complement strand
GTGATTGAATATCGTCCAACGCTGCAAGAACACGTCGTAGTCCACATCAAAGGTGCTATCGACTGCGGTGGTGCGTGGCGTGATGTGGACCAGGGCGCACGGCATGCCATTGAGCAGGGGGTGATCGAGGCTGGTCTCATTGCCCAAACTATTGGCGCTGCTGGCAGCATGCACGTAGGCATTGGGGCTGGGCGGCTGCGCGTAGATATTGAAGGCAGCAGCGTCCGGCATGGCCCCGAAGTCGTTGTTCAGCACGAACCAGCGCGTCGAGAAATAGCCGACCGAGGTGGTGTGCGGGTTATAGATGCCGGGCGCGCCGCCCGGATTCCAGTTGGCGGTGGCCAGCACGATCTGGTTGGGCAGGTTGTTGAGCGCAGTGTTGTCGATGGTGGTGACGTGTCCGGAGGTATTGGCCGCCGTGGCGGTGTGCACGAAGGCACCGTCGGCGTCGGCCGGGGCGAATACGTTGAAGGCAGCGCCGACGGGCATTGCAGCCGCCGG
>PEUI01000213.1:0-11754 GCA_002785585.1 Lysobacterales bacterium CG02_land_8_20_14_3_00_62_12 | reverse complement strand
CGTCGACCAGCGGTTGATTGATGGCAAAATGGTTGTTGCTCGGCGCCAGCGCGCGGGCGCGCAGGCTGAAATCGCCGAACTCATAGGCGCCGATGTCGGCGACGCTTTCCTTGAAACGGCGCAGGCCATCGGCGTCGACCAAGCCGATGCTTGAAGGAAAAAGCAACAGTGCAAAACTATTGCCCTGATTGATCGCCGGCGAGCCGGTTTGCAGTCGCAGGTCGGTCAGCGAGCGCAGCTTCGGGTCGGCGACGACATCGTTGGCTCCCGGCGTGTAGTCGTTCAACTGGTTGCCAAAGACCAGGTTGTAGTCTTCCTGCACCGGCGAAGCGAACTCGCTCTGGACGAACAAACCCCAGCGATTGAAGGCGATCAGGTTGTTTTGTACCGGCCCGCTGATGCTGCCGGTGCCCGCGCTGCCCGCAGCAAAGCGGGCGAACTTCATGCCGAGGCTTGTACCGACCACGGTGTTGTTGATCACCTGGGTATTGATGCTACCGTCCTTGATACCGTGGCGGATGCCGCCTACCTGGCCGTCCTGGCGCAGGCGCGCGCTGACCGCGTTGCCGATCACGCGTGCGGTCACCGTACCGGGAGTTGAGCCGAATTCGAAGATGCCGATGGCGGCTTCACCGAAGCGACCGCGCACTTCGTTGTTGATCACGGTCACCGTCGGCGTGGCGCCATCAATCGCCCAGGCGAGGATGCCCGAGCCCCAGCCACTGACAAAATTGCCCGCCGCCTCCAGGTGATTGAAATCGACCAGCGCGCTGCCACTGTTGCCGGTGAAGCGGACTTCCACCCCGGCATGGTCCTGAAACGTGCCGGCAACCTGCAGGTAGTTGTCGCTGATGCGAACGGTTGCGTCACCGCCGCTGCCGGCGAACACCTGAATGCCGGTGTTAGTGCTGGCCGAGGTCGACTCGATGCGGACCCGGCGAATCTCGATATTGGCGGTGCCGACCTGGTTGTGGGTGACCCAGACGTGCGCATTGGTCAGGGCAATCCGGCGGATGGCGATGTTGTAGGGATTGGCATCGGTGGAACTGCCTTCGATACTGAAGCCCACGGCCATCTGCGCGGAAAACCCGATGCCGCCCTCCAGGGTGAGGCTGCGCGGCAGGAACAGACTTTCGGTGATCGGCGTATTGGTCACGATCTGCACCGTATCGGCAGCCGCCGAAGCGTCGATACAGGCCTGCAAGGTGCCCGCGCAGGGGGCGCCGCCGGGCCATGACCGGGTGACGGCATCGGCGCTGGGGCTGGCCAAGGCCAGACCCAGGGCAAGCAGGGAAACAACCAGGGGGTTTGTGCGCATGTTGGCGGCTCTCGTGGGGACGGGGTTACCGGTGCATACGCACAGCGCGGCCAAACCCGGACATGCGCTTGAAAACGGCGCGGTAGAGCGCTCTTGACAAGCACGGCCCGGCTTTGTGCAGGAGCAGCGCCAAGTCGTCGCGATTGCCGCTTCGATAGACAGATCGCGACGCTTCTGGTCGCTACATTGGCGGCTGGCCGCCGAGGGCCGCCATCGACGCCGCCATCCGGGTCCATTGCGAATGCCTGGCACCGAGAATCTCGCGCAAGCGGAGGCAATGCGCGGCGACTGCCACCTGCTCTTTTTGCAGGACAGCAAGCCAACACGCCGCTTCCAGACGGTCCACGCCGTGCGCGGGTTGCAGTGGCTCAAGCAGACCCAGGGCGCGTTGCAAGGCAGTGATCGCGTCCTTGCTGGCGCCTGCGCTCGCCCGCATTTCGGCGAGAATGATTTCGGCGCGCGCCGCTGACAACTTCAGCGGCGCCGGACCCCGCGCCAAAGCCCCACCAAGGCGTTGGAACTCGGCCGTCAGCGCGGCGTTCTCGCCGTCGGCGCGTTGGCGCATGGCCCAACTCAGGTCCAGCCGCAGGCGCAACGGATGGTTCGGCGGCAGCTTCGCCAACGCAATCGCCTGTGCGGTCTCCAGATTGCTTTGCGCGCCGGCCAGGTCCGCCGTGGCCAGTGCAATATCGGCCAGCGTGATCAGCACGCCCAGGCGATTGGGACTTTGTGCGCCGGTGCGCTCCCGCAAAATCGTCTCAGCCTGGCGCGCCAACGGCAGCGCTTCGCCAGCGCGGTCCAGTGTCAGCAACACGCGGGCCCGGGCATTGAGCAGGGCGGCATGCGCCGGCGTGCGCGTGGCGCTGCGCAGGGTGGCCGCCAACGCCTGATCGTAGCGATCCAGCGCAATCTTCGGCTGACCGCGCAGCGCCGCCAAGTGGCCGAGATTGGTAAGCACCACCGGCAGGTCGGAATTGAGCGGCAACGCAGCCTCGCGGAAGATCGCCAGAGCGCGCTGATTTTCGGTCTCGGCGGCGGCCAATTGGCCGTCCTGCAGGTAGGCCATCGCCAAATTGGCGGTCTGTGTGGCCAGCGCCCGCGGCGTCACTTCCGGGGCCAGGCGCAACGCCGCCAGCGCGCGTTGCTGGAGCCCAAGGCCGCGCGCGATGTCGCCCTTGGCACGCCACCATTGGGCGCGCGCCAGCACGATTTCGGCACTCAGGGCGCGCGCCGTGGGAACTTTGGCGACCTGCGCTTCGGCCTGCTGCAATGCCTGATCGGCGGCGTCCAGTTCGCCCAGCGGAATCAGCACCAAGGCCAGTTGCAGGCCAACTTTGATCCGCCGCAGATCGCTACCCGGTCCGGCCGGGTTCACCCGCAACGGTGCCAACAGGCGCCGCGCGGTGACGTAGTCGCCGATGGTGTAATAAACATCGGCCAGCGCCAGGGTCAAGTCCTCGCGTAAAGCCGGGGCTTTGGGATACTGCTCGGCAATGCCGACAATGCTGGCGTCGAGCACTTCACGAACACTGGCGCCATCGGTACCGGCGGCTTCGTTCAGCACCAATATGAAGTGTTCGCGCAAGGCGTCTTGCATGGCGACTTCGCTACGTGCCTGATCGCGCTCGCTGGTGGCGATTCGCGCCTGCCAGAGCGTGCCCAACAGTCCCAGCAGCAGCGCCACCGCGGCCAGTCCGCCCAACACGGCGGGCAGCCAGTTGCGCCGCAGCCAGCGACCACCCCGATAACGCCAGCGGCCGTGGCGGGCCTGGATCGGGCGGTGCTGGCGATAGTGCTGTATATCGGCCAGTACTTCGGGCATGCCCGGATAGCGCGCCGCTGGATCCTTGGCCAGGCAGCGGCCGACAATCGCATCCAGATCTCCCGCCAGCAGTCGCGGCGGATACGGCAGATCGCTGGCTTTGGCGGCGACGCTGGTCAATGCCGGGGTTTGTTCGCAGATGACGCGGACCGCATCGGCCAGACTGTTGGCGGCTGCCGGAAACGCCACTTGTCCGCTCAACACTTCGTGCATCAACAGCCCAAAGCCATGGACATCAGTCGGCACCGAGGGCGGCGCGCCGGTCAGCTGTTCCGGCGCGGCATACAGCGGCGAAAACAAGCCAACAGTCGTGCCCGCATGCGCTGGCCCGCCATCCAGCAATTTGGCGATGCCGAAATCCAGCAGTTTGGGCTGGTTAGCGGCGGTCACCCGCACATTGGCGGGTTTCAAATCCCGGTGCACGACCAGCGAGCGATGCGCGGCGATCAGCGCAGCGGCCAGGCCTTCGAGCAGGTCGAGCCGCTGGTTCAGCGACTGCGGCTGCTGCAACCACTCCGCCAAGCCCACCCCATCCACCCACTCCATCACCAAAAACGGCCGCCCGGTCGCCTCCAGGCCGCCATCCAGCAGCCGCGCGATCGCCGGGTGATCGAGCCGCGCCAGCAGCGCCCGTTCGCGCTCAAACCGCGCATAAAAATCGGCGCTTTCGACGACCACGCGTTTGATCGCCACGGTGCGCTCAAAGGCGCCATCGGCACGGCTGGCGCGGTAGACCTCGCCCATGCCACCGCGACCGGCCAAGGCGTCGATGCGCCACGGCCCGACGCGGTGGCCCGGCGGCCAGGCCGCGGCTGGCGCCTGGTCCTCCCGGAACAAGGGCAAATCCAGTGGTGACGACGCTTGATCGGCACGCAGCAGCCGGTCAAAGTGCCCCAGCAACTGTGGATGGTCGCGCTGCAGATCGGCGCGGGCCTGGTCCGCAGCGTTGGCGTTGGCGGCGGCGCGGGTTAAATAATCGGCCAACGCATCCAGCTCGGCATTGTCCAAACCAGCGGGCGGCGCGGTCATGCCGCATCGCCGATCAACGCCGCGCTCATCCACACCTTGGCTTTGTCCCAATCGCGACGCACCGTGCGGTCGGTGATCCCCAGGATCTCGGCGGTTTCCAGATCGCTGTAACCGCCGAAAAAGCGGCAGGTCACCACTTGCGCCAACCGCGGCGCATGCGCTTCCAGCCGCAACAGCAGATCGTCGATCTCCAGCACCCGCTGCGGATCATCAAACACCAGACCGTCGAGCTGTTCCGGCAAACATGCCTGCGGTTGCAGCACGCTGCGGCGGGCGTGATCGGTCAGGATTTGCCGCATCGCCAACGCCGCCAAGGCAAAGAAATGGCGGCGACTGGCGATCAACAAACTGCCGGATTTTGCAAAGCGCAGGTACAGTTCACTGACGATGGCCGTGGTACACAAGGTATCGGAAGATTGCAGGCGCCGTCGCTGCGCCGAAGCCAGTCGCCGCAAATCGCTGTAGAGCAGCGGCATCAGGATCGGCAACGCATGATCGAGATCTGATCGCAGTTGCGCAAAGTTCTCAAAATCAGTGGCGTGCGAACCCAGGGGTGCGTCGGCGACTGGCATGCTGCGATCATAGCGCTTAGGCGTCGCGCAGAAATAACTTGCGCAGATTGCGCAGGACTTTCGTTCGCCTGCAAGGCGCACAAAGGGGAGCATAGTCGGATTATGTGACGCTTTGTGCAACGACGCAGGCGGGCGATAAGGACCAGCAAGATGGGCAAGTTATTTCTGCGCGACGCCTTAGGCCAGCAGGCCCGCTGCCGTCGGCAGGGCGGATTTGCCACCACACTTTGCCGCCATTAGTCTTCTGCCAAGGAATTGTTATGGACTTGCCCACTATCGCCGATGTCCGCGCCGCGGCCGGGCGCATCGCCGGCCTCGCCCGGTGTACTCCGGTACTGCGTGACGAGGCGCTTGATGCGCTGGTCGGCGCGGCACTGTGGTTCAAGTGCGAAAACCTGCAGCGCATCGGTGCGTTCAAGTTTCGCGGCGCCGGTAATGCGGTGATGGCGCTGACGCCAGCCGAAGCGGCGCACGGTGTGCTCACCCATTCGTCCGGCAATCACGGCGCCGCCTTGGGCCTGGCCGCGCGGCTGCGTGGCATACCGGCGCATATCGTGGTGCCGGACAATGCCCCCGCCATCAAGATCGCCAATATGCGCGAAAGCGGCGCGGTGCTGCATTTTTGCGCGGCTACCGAGGCCGCCCGGGTCGCCACCGCACAAGCGGTGGCGCAAGCGACCGGCGCGCTGCTGGTGCATTCTTCGTCGGACCCCTTGGTGATCGCCGGGCAGGGCACGGCCACGCTGGAATTGCTCGCCACGGTGCCCAAACTCGATGGCGTCATCGCGCCGGTGGGTGGTGGTGGCCTGATCGCCGGTACCGCCATCGCCGCGCATGCCATCAACCCAAGACTGCAAGTCTATGCGGCCGAGCCGAGCGGCGCCGCCGATGCCTGGCGCGCCATGCAGGCCGGCAAGCGCGAGCGCCATCCGCTCGCCGACACCATTTGCGACGGCCTGCGTACCGGTATCGGTGCCATCAACTTTGCCATCATGCAACGCGAGCGGGTGGCGGTATTGACCGCAAGCGACGCCGAAATCGTGGCCGCCATGCGCCTGCTTTGGGACCGACTCAAGTTGGTGGTCGAGCCCTCGGCGGCGGTGCCCCTCGCGGTATTGCTAAAAACTCCGGAACGCTTTGCCAGACAGCGCATCGGCGTGATAATTTCCGGCGGTAATGTCGATCTGGCAAAACCGTTGTGGAGCACTTGACTCAAGGCTGCATCGGGGTGGCGATTTGGGTCCAATCATCTGCCCGCCTCTGGGCAGGTCATTTCAACCAGCGGGGAGGCAAACATGAACTTCAACAGAGTGGCGGCCGGCAACGGCATCCAATGGCTATCTGGCGCGATCAATCTGGTGATGCAGAACCTCGGCGTATTCATCGTCATGGCGCTGATCACGACGGTCATTCTGATCATTCCGATCCTGGGCGGATTGACCATGCTGATTCTCGGCCCGGCGCTCTATGGCGGCTATATCTACGCGGCCCACAAGCAAGCGACCGGCGGCCGCGCCGAGATCGGCGATTTGTTCGCCGCGTTCAACCAACCCGGCAAGATTGGTCCGATGATCATGCTTTGCCTGCCCGGCATCGCGGCCGGCGTATTGATGCTGTTGCTGGTGGTTCTGGGCGCGGGTGGCGCGATCCTGTCTGGCGTTTTCAGCAGTGGGGGTAGCGCTGCTGCTGGCATCGGTAGCTCGATTTTTTTAGTCGCGCTGCTCGGCTTGGTGGTGGGACTCGGCATGTTTGCGCTGATGTTTTATGCCATTCCCCGGGTCATGCTCGATGGTGTTGAACCGATCCAGGCAATGAAAGACAGCTTCGCCGCCGCGCTCGGCAATATCGGGGCGATGATCGTGTTTGCGCTGGTGTTTTGCGTGGCCTATTTCATCCTGATGCTGATTCCGATTCTGGGCTGGCTGGTGCTGCTGTTGGTCGGCTTGCCGATCGGTGTGATCAGCATGTACTTCGCTTATCGGGATGTATTCGGCCCGAGCGACCAGGCCGCCGTCAGCCCATCCGCGCCGCCACCGCCGCCGGTGGTTCAGTAACTACCGCGACCGCGAAAAGGCCCCGCTTGGGGCCTTTTCTTTCAGGTGGCTTCGGCTTTGGCTTTCGCCCGTCGTGGCAACCAGCGCGCTGCCAACAGCCCAACCTCGTAGAGCACGATCATCGGAATTGCCAACATCAGTTGGCTGACCACGTCCGGCGGCGTCAGTACGGCGGCGATGATGAAGGCGATGACGACGACGTAGGAGCGGGCCTCGGCCAATTGCTTCGGGTTGACCCAGCCGAGCAAGGTCAGGATCACCACCGCCACCGGTACTTCGAAGCAGACGCCGAAAGCGAAAAAGATCACCAGCACGAAGTCCAGATATTTGCCGATGTCGGTCATCACCGCCACCCCGACCGGGGCGACGCTGTGCAGAAAACCAAATACGGTCGGCAACACCAGGAAAAACGCAAACGCGCAACCCAGATAAAACAGCAGAATCGCCGAGATCAACAATGGCGCGGCCAGCGACTTTTCGTTGCGGTACAAGCCCGGGGCGACAAACGCCCAGAGTTGATAGATCAACACCGGCATGCTGATCAACAGCGCCACAAAGAACGCCAGTTTCATCGGAATCAGAAACGGCGAGGCGACTTCGATCGCGATCATCTGATTGCCTTCCGGCAATTTCGACAGCAATGGCCCGGCAAAAAAATGGTAGAGCCGATTGGCGAATGGCAACAGGCCGAGGAACACCACCAGCACCACCGCCAGCGCCTTCATCAGGCGCGAACGCAGTTCGATCAAATGGTCCATGAACGGCAGTTCGTTGTCGTCTTCTGCCTGGTTCATGGCGATCCGGTTTTCTTGATGTCGGCGGAGAGCTCGCGCACGGCATCCTGCACCGCCGTGATCGAAGCGTCGCGGCGAACCTGGTCAATCGCTGAAAGTGGGCTCGCATCCTGCACCGCCTGTTCGGCCTCGCGCAGACTTTTCTTCAGGTCGTCGCTGGCGATCTCGCGTTCCAGATCCTGACGAAGGTTGGCCCAGCTACCGCGGAAACGGCGCAACAGCGCGCCAGCCATGCGCGCTGCCTTGGGCAGTCGCTCGGGGCCGAGGACGACCAAGGCAACGATGCCGATCAGCATCAGCTCGGAAAATCCGACATCAAACATGCGGCACCCAAGCGCGCTTAGCGCACCTTGTCGTTTTCGGTGGTGGTGCTACTGGTGCTGGTCGCGTTGACCTCCGGCTCGGCCTTGTCGGCCAGCAGTTTGGGCGTTTCGTCGCCGTCTTTGAGCGCTTTTTTGAAGTCGCGCACGGCGCCACCCAGATCACCGCCGACATTGCGCAATTTTTTGGTGCCAAACACCACCAACACCACCACCAACACGATCAGCCAATGCCAAATGGAGAATCCGCCCATGACGCCACCTCATTGATTTGCAAAGGCGGCAAGGATAGCGCGATCACGTCGCCGTGGTGGTGAGCGCCGCTACCAATCGAGCGGACTCACTCGGCTTCGACGGCGGTGTGTTCTTCCAGGCGATCACGGAACTCGACAATGTTGTTGTCCACATTGCTGACGCCGCCTTCAAAAATGCGCCGTGGGGTAATTTTTTGGCCATAGATGGCGCGGTTGCTGCGGTGGTCGATGGCCAGCACGGTGCCATCGAGCGCGACCCCGGCAAACAAGCCACGACTGCGGGAATAGCTGTAGATCTCGGCTTTGAGTTGGCCATCGGTCAGCGCTTGCGCATTGCGGCCCACTGGACCGGCGGCGACGGCGGCGTCGGCACCCAGGGTGAACTTGCCGTTGACGATGCCATCGACCCCGCGCTTGGAGCGGAACACCAGCACCACATCGGTGGACTGCACGCCGATTTGAAAGCCGATGCTACCGCCGGTCAAGGTCAGGAAACTCGGATTGGACCAACTGCCATCGGCGGCACGCACGCTGACCAAGCCACGACCACGCCGGCCACCGACGACAAAGCTGGCCTTGACCACGTTCGGGATGACGGCGATGGCCTCGGCGTTGCGCAGCAAGTTGCCGGGGATGCGGTGGTCCGGGGCGGCCATCACTTCAGTAAGCACCCTGACGGCATCCTGCGCCCGTTCAATTTCGGTGGTCTTGGCGAAAACACCAATTGGCAGCAGCCCCAGCAAGCACAACAAGACAGACACGCGGATATGGGTCATCGGGAAAACTCCTGATCGGTGGGGTCGCCAGCATGCCCGCTAGCGGATGAATCGCAACTAAGGCGTCGCGCAGAAATAACTTGCGCCAAATCAAAGTTGACAGCGTGGATCCACCAGACGGCAAACATGCCAGACCGCGTACCACCTACACGAATCAGGATTGCGCGCGGCCGCGAACCAGGCCGAAACTGAGCAGGCCAAGCCCCATCAGCAACAGCGCCGAGGTTGCATTGACTGGCACCGGGGTCGCCGCTGGGCCAGGTCCGGTTGCACAGGTGGGTACCGGCCCGATCGCCAAGCCTTCGACTTCGGGAAAAGTCCTGGAGACGGCGGTGGCCAAGCCGGTGGCGGCATCGATCCGCACCAGATCACTTTGGCGACTGACCTGTGGTGGGCTGTAGTCGAGCACTGCCCACAGATTGCCGGCACTGTCGGCGTCCATTCCGGCATCGACGAAACCAGCAAAGCCGCCCAGCGATCCGACCGCGGTTGCCGTGGCGGTATCGAGATTGATGCGGTAAAGACCCGGTAGTGGGCCGACGCTGATGCCGAACACGCCATTGGCGGTGGCCGCCAAGCCAGAAATCAAAGTGCCGAGATTGCCGATCAGCGTGGCCTTGCCAGTGTTGCGATCGACTTGCCATAACTTGCCGGTGGTATCCGAAGACATCCACAAGCGGCCGTCGCAACTGAAGGTCAAGCCGAGATCCAGGGAGTCGAACGCGCCGACGCCCTCGCCGGTGACGCTCAGGTTGCCCACGCCACTGCCAACCGCAACCGCCCGACCACTGAAGGGGTTGACCGCAATTAAGGTCTTGCTGGCATCGGAGACGGCATAAATGGTGCCTTCCGGCGCGACCGCAAAGCCCTCCACATCAACGAAACCAAGGGCGCCAACATCGGTCGAAGCGCCGCTGGCAAGATCAATATTGATCAACTTGTAGGAGTTGCTGGCGCTATCTGGTGCCGCCGCATAGGCCATCGGCGGCGCCAACAAGGCCTCATCGGCCATGCTCACCTGGGCGATGGGCGCTAAGGTAGCAATGAGGGTCAGCCATAGACCGCGACGCATGGGCTTTCCTTGTTTGAACTTATACGATGGGAACTTGAATGCTTGGCTGGTAAGTGGAGCGGGCCCTGCAGGGCACACGCTGGCCGTCGGAGTTTAGCTGGCGGACGAGCAAAATCAAAGCGTTATAGCGGGATCGACACTGCCCGGGAGGACTTGCCGCAAATTGTCTACTGCTTGTGTCGTGGTGTCGTCGTCAACACTAGATATGGTAAAACCGGATTTTCCTGAGCAAACCCCCATGAACTACCGTGGCCGCAAAAATTTCGAACATGGCGAGCCGACGCTGGCGGCGGTGCTACTAGTCAATCTAGGCACCCCGGAAGCACCGACGACAACGGCGGTGCGGCGCTATCTGGCCGAGTTTCTGGCCGATCCACGGGTGATCGAGCTACCGCGTTTGCTGTGGTGGCTGATTTTGCACGGCGTCATTTTGCGCCTGCGACCGCGGCGCTCGGCGCACGCTTACCAGCGCGTCTGGACCACTGCGGGTTCACCGCTGCTGGGCCACACGCGGGACCTGGCCCGCGCACTGCAGAACGCCGTCAACGACGCCCCGGGGCGCATCGAAGTGCAGATGGCAATGCGCTATGGCGAGCCTTCGATCGCGACCGTGCTGCGCCAATTGCCACCGCGAAACTTGCGACGACTGCTGGTGTTGCCGCTGTATCCGCAATATTCCGGCACCACCACCGGCAGCGTGTTTGATGCCGTCGCCAGCGAACTGTCGAGTTGGCGTTGGCTGCCGGAACTGGGCTTCATCAACGACTATTTTCAAGCGCCCGGCTACACCGAAGCGCTGGCCGGTCGGATCGCCGCGCATCGTGCACAAATGGCTGACGACGGCCACCTGCTGTTCTCTTTTCACGGCATTCCGGAACGCTATGTACGAAATGGCGATCCTTACTACTGCCATTGCCTGGCGACCGCCCGCCGCGTCGCCGAACACCTGCATCTGGCCAGCACCGCCTACAGCGTCAGCTTTCAATCCCGGGTTGGCCGCGAACGCTGGCTGCACCCGTATACCGATCACGAACTGGCCCGACTGGCCGCTGCCGGGACCAAAAACGTCGATGTGATCTGTCCGGCGTTTGCGGTGGATTGTCTGGAGACATTGGAAGAAATCGCGATCGGCGAGCGCGCGCGCTTTCTGCAACTGGGCGGCCGCCGACTCAGCTATATCGCTGCCCTCAATGCCGAGCCCGATCACGTCAGCGTGCTGGCTGCGCTGATCCGCCAGCACAGCCAACATTGGCCAGAGTGGAGCGCCGAGCAGACCCAGGCGGCGGTTATCAGCCAAGCGGAAAGCTGCCAACGCCAGCGCGCCGCCCGGCCGGACTTCGGAACCGATCAACGATGAAACGCACGCCATTTTCCGAAATCGACATTGCCCTGCCGCACCTGCATTTTGCCGCCAGGCGCGGTGGCAACCCGAACGGCAAGAAACTGCTCGCCATCCATGGCTGGCTGGATAACGCCGCCAGCTTCGATCCGATCGCGCCCTGGTTCGATGACTTCGATCTGGTCGCCGTGGACCTGCCCGGCCACGGCCGCTCCGGCCATCGTGCCGCCGGCACCTGGTATCACTTCATCGACTATCTCAACGAGATCCTCGCCGTGATCGAGGTACTGGGCTGGCAACGATTCAGTTTGCTCGGGCATTCGCTGGGCGCAGCCACCAGCAGCGTGCTGGCGGCCGCGGTGCCCGAGCGGGTCGAGCAATTGTTCCTGATCGAAGGCCTCGGG
>PEUI01000153.1:1111-2914 GCA_002785585.1 Lysobacterales bacterium CG02_land_8_20_14_3_00_62_12 | reverse complement strand
TGTCGATGGCCGCGATGAAGGCGGCGGCGTCGGTGAGGCGCAGCACCAATCGGCTGATCTCCAGGTCGCCGACGCGGCGACTACCGAGCACGAAGCGGACCGCCCGGGTACTGGTCGGCAAGGGTGTCGCCGGGGAAACCACGAACCCAGCCGTGGTCAACACGGTGTTGTCTACCGCATTGCCCGGGTAGGTGCCGGTGCTCGCCACACCCGGAACGACCGCTATACCCGCAGCCAGTTTGGCGTTGGCGTAGGCGATGCGATTCCATGGGCCGACACAGCCCAGGTCGAGTCGAAATGCCACCGTACCGGTACCCGCGGTGGGATCGCAACTGGGGTTGTAATCGTTGCTGAAATAGGTATTCGGACCCGCCACCGGCGAACCAGTCCCGAACCAGGGGCCATTGGTGCCGTAACTGACCACCGGCGTGGTCCCCCTACCCCCGTTGCCGGACAGGGCCGCCACGGGCTTTTTGGTGCCGAACGCCACGATCTGGTCAAAATCCCAATCGTTCCAAACCTGCTGGGGCTTCACATTGGTACCGCCGGGCGAGATCGATAGCGGCGCCGACCGCAACGCCAAACGCGCATCGCTGCTGTAGAAAATGCCAGTGTCCTGCTGATTTTGCGCCAGCACACCATCGCTGTATCGATCCGGATTGGCTAGATCATCGACAATAGCGCAGGTGCGATTGCCACAGCCCGGCGCAAATGGCGCCAGGTCCTTGGCCGGCATCGCCGAATAGCTGCCGTCGGCATTGGCGGCAGCCAACTCAGCGCCGATCACTTCGGCGCCGGGCGGCAGATACATGATCGACCAGGCACCGGCACCATTGACCGAGTTGCCGTTGACCTGGGGTGTGGTCTCGAACACGAAGGCAACTTCGTCACCATTCTGGTAACCATCGGCGACCGCGCCAACACTGGCCGGATCGATGAAAATGCGGTTCACCGCAGTCGGCACATAGTCGGCAAAGGCGGCGCCCGCAACGGCCAGCAGCGCCCCACCGAGCGCAAGCTGCAACCGGCAGGGCCGCAGCCACGCGAATGATCGCGACAGACGCTGACCTGGGCAAATCAGGAAAATGTTCATAAAGCTGGGCCTTTGGCTGCGTAAATGGCACTAAAAATACGCGCGATGCAGAATGGCCGGAAGCGGCACTGGCAAGCCTCATGGAGCCTGTCGGGCCATTGAATCACAAGGCCAGCCATGCCACTTGCCAGCGACACCAAATGTTGCAGCGGATCCATCTGGCACGCGGTTTGCCAAAGCGGGCGTGACGCCGAACCACGCGGGTGAACTGGCTTGTCTTCCACCCAAGCAAGAATCGCGCCTCAATCTGGAGTGCGGCAGCTTGCTGCCGCTGTTGTTTGTGTGATGGTGCACGGCGCCAACGATCGTCAGAACAGCGGCAGCAAGCTGCCGCACTCCAAAGTCAACTTGGATCCTGGTACGCCATCACGCTTGCCGCATGCATCGGCCACGGTCGATAATTGTCGACTGAACCGGAGCCAACGCCATGAGCGAACGCGAGTCAATGGAATACGATGTGGTGGTGGTTGGCGCCGGGCCAGCGGGGCTGGCGCTGGCACTGCGGCTGAAGCAGCTCAAACCGGAACTTCGGGTCGCGGTGATCGAGAAAGCATCAACCATCGGCGCGCATATTCTGTCGGGTGCGGTGATCGAGCCCGGCCCACTCGATGAACTGCTGCCGGGCTGGCGCGAGCAGCCACCGCCGATCTGCGTTCCGGCCAGCGCCGACGAGTTGTGGTATCTGACCAAGACCAGTGGCGTGCGCCTGC
>PEUI01000153.1:0-1037 GCA_002785585.1 Lysobacterales bacterium CG02_land_8_20_14_3_00_62_12 | reverse complement strand
CAGGCCGAGGCCCTGGGCGTGGAGATTTACCCTGGGTTTGCGGCGGCCGAGACTTTGTTCGACGCAAACGGCTCGGTGAGCGGAATCCGCATCGGCGATATGGGCGTCGCCAAGGATGGCGGACACAAACCCGGCTATACCGAAGGCATCGACATCCAGGCACCGATCACGGTGCTGGCCGAGGGTGCACGCGGCCATCTGACCAAGCGCTTGGTCGAGCAATTCAAGCTCGACGCCGACTGCGATCCGCAAACCTATTCGATCGGCATCAAAGAACTCTGGCAATGTGTGCCGGGCCGGGTGACGCCCGGCAAGATCGTCCACAGCATGGGTTGGCCGGCCGATTACCAAACCTACGGCGGTCTGTTCCTCTATCACCTGGACCAGGATCGCATCGCGATTGGCTACGTCACTGGGCTCGACTATCGCGACAGCCAGTTGTCGCCGTTCGAGTTGTTTCAGCAGATCAAACACCACCCAAAAATCCAACCCTTGCTCGAAGGCGGCAAGATTCTGTCTTACGGCGCGCGCGCGATTGCCGGTGGTGGCTACCAGTCGCTGCCCAAGTGCGAAATGCCCGGCGCGATCTTGATCGGTGACTGCGCGGGGACGCTCAACTTGCCCAAGATCAAGGGCGTGCACCAGGCGCTGCGCGGAGGCATGTTGGCCGCCGAACACATCGCCAGGCACGCCACGGCAGCGGGCTGGGACCAAGCCCTGCACGGATCGATGGTAATGACCGAATTGAAAAAAGTGCGCAACTTCAAGCCCGGCTTTCATCACGGTTTGTTCTGGGGACTGATCAACTCCGGCTGGGAAACCCTCAGCGGCGGACGCTCGCCGTGGACCCTGCACAACCATGCCGACTATCCGCAACTGGAAAAACTGGGCGAGTACACCTCGCCGACGCGCGATTTTGTCGCCCCCAGAACCCTGCCACCACGGGATCGGCTCGCGGCGGTGTTCTTTGCCAGCACGCAACACGAAGAAGACCAACCGGTCCACCTGCAAGTCAGTGATACCTCGATCTGCATCGG
>PEUI01000230.1 GCA_002785585.1 Lysobacterales bacterium CG02_land_8_20_14_3_00_62_12 | reverse complement strand
AGGTTTCAATGAGTTTCGGCAAATCGCTTTCGGCCAAAGCATCCGGCGCGCTGTAGAACGCCACCACACCTTGATGACGCTCGCCAGCGGTCAGTTTGTCCAGCGCCTGCGGGGTGCGATGGTGTACGCGCACACCGCGCTCCATGGCATCGGCAATCAGCGCTTTGACCCGCGGATTGCGACTGTCTTCGGCCACCATCACTTCGCTGACGTTGTCGCTGTCATGGCGCAACGCCGATTCCACGGCATGGATACCAGCCAGTATGTCCTTGCTCATCGGGAGCGCTTCCTTTTGGCTTTGGGTTTTCCGGAAACCGGATGGATGGATGTGCGCTTGGTCGCTACCGGTTGGCGCGAACCGGACTTGGCTGCGCCGGATCGGGACGGCAACTCGGGTGGCTCACTTTCACGGTCCACGCCGACCAGACGCAGATCGACCTTGCGTTCTTCCATGCTGGCGCGCAACACCTGCACCCGCAGCGCATCGCCAAGGCGAAACCGGAGACCGCGCCGTTCGCCGGCCAATTCGCGCCGCGCCGGATCGAAATGGTAGTAGTCGTTCGGCAATTGGGTGACATGCACCAAACCACTGACGCCGGTGTCGGCGATCTGCACGAACAATCCGAATGAGGTAACCCCGGCGACAATCCCGTCGAATTCGGAGCCAACGTGCTTGCTCATCCAGGCGCACTGGTAACGATCATCGACCTCGCGCTCGGCTTCATCCGCACGACGCTCGCGCTGCGAACAGTGCAAGGCGTGCGATTGCATGTCGTGCGCGCTGTAAACGTAGTCGGTGGCATTGCCACCGGCCAACACATGGCGGATCGCGCGATGCACCAGCAAATCCGGATAACGTCGAATCGGCGAAGTGAAATGCGCATACGCCGATAGCGCCAGGCCGAAGTGACCCAGACACTCGGGCTGATACACCGCCATGCTCTGTGATCGCAACAACACCGACTGCAGCAACATTGCTTCTGGCCGCTCACGAACCTGACGAATCAACTTCGAGAAGTCTCCCGGTTTGACTTCGGCATGGGCCGGCAAACGCAGCTTGAACTCGCGCAGGAAATCCAGCAGGTCCTGATATTTTTCGGCCGGTGGCGGCGCGTGTACCCGATACGGCGCCGGCACTTTGGCCTTGCTCAAAAACTTCGCGGCTTCAACATTGGCCGCGATCATGCATTCCTCCACCAAGCGGTGGGCATCGTTGCGCGCCTCGGGCTGCAGGGCCAACACTTCGCCAGCGGCACCCAGTTTGAACTTGACTTCCTTGCTATCGAAATCAATGGCACCACGCGCCGTGCGGGCTTTCGCCATCACCTGGTAGAGGGCATGCAAGGTTTGCAACTGCGGCAACAGGCTGCCCAGCGCCGCGCAGGTTTCGGCATCCTGCTCGCCCAGGGCCTGCCACACCCGGGTATAGGTAAGCCGCGCATGCGAGCGCATCAACGCCGGATAAAATCGCGATTTTTGCACTTCGCCGTGCCGATTGACCTGCATGTCACAGACCATGCACAGGCGCTCGACCTGCGGATTCAACGAACAAATGCCGTTGGACAGCGTCTCCGGCAACATCGGTACTACAAAGCCCGGAAAGTACACCGAGGTGGCCCGCTCAAACGCCTCCGCGTCCAATTTGCTGCCGGGCCGCACATAATGCGAAACATCAGCGATCGCGACCAACAGTCGATAGCCGGCAGGACTGCGTGCGCAGTAGATCGCATCATCAAAATCGCGTGCGTCCTCGCCATCGATGGTGACCAGCGGCAACTGCCGAATATCTTCGCGACCAGCCTGCTCGCTGGCGCTGACCGCAGGCGCTATCTGCTCGGCTTCCTGCACCACCGCACTCGCCCATTCGGTCGGCAAGCCATGGGATTCCATCGCCACCCGAACGATCAAGCTGGCGGAAAGTTTTTCGCCCAGCACCGCCACCACTTTGCCGATCGGCGGATGCTCACGCGAGGGCGGCTCGGTGACTTCGGCGACGACAATTTGTCCCGGCCGCGCCGCCAGTTGCTGGCCCGGTGGAATCAGCACATCCTGGTGCAATCGACGGTCGTCCGGGATGACGATGCCGACCCCGGCGCGCTCATCGAAACGACCCACCAGTCGCGGCCGTCGCCGTTCCAGTACCTCGGCAATCGCCGCTTCCTGGCGACCCCGACGATCATGGCCGGTGACATTCACCAGCACCCGATCACCGTGCATCACCGCGCGCATTTCGTAGGGTGGAATAAATAAATCCTCGCCACCGGCGTCCGGACGCAAGAAACCAAAGCCATCCGGATTGGCGATCACCGTCCCAGCGATCAGGTCGAGCTTGGTTGCCAGCCCATAGCCGCCACGCCGATTCACCAGCAACTGGCCATCGCGCACCATCGCCGAAAGCCGTTTGGTCAGTGCCTCCTGACGATAAGCATCGCGGTACGCCAACAGTTCGGCAATGCGCTCCGCATTCAACAGCTCGCCCTGCTCGCCGAGGAAAGCGAGCAACCCCTCGCGACTCAAGATCGGGTGGTCGTAGCGGCTGGCCTCGCGCTCCGACTGTGGGTCCAGATAAACCGGCAAACCGCCCTTGGCAGGTTTCAGCAACGGCGCCCGTGGCGCATTTCTAGTAGGTGTTTTCATGGCTGCCAGTTTAGTGGATATAGCGATGCCAAAAGACCGGGCACCAATGTCCCCACCAGCGCGCGCCAACATTCACCGCGCCACACTCAGTGCGGCGTCGGCAACGCGCCAGCCGCCGCCGCGCCAGCATCCGCATTGACAGCGCCAGCGTCCACGGCTACAGTGCGCGCCCCTTCGACCGCAGGATTGGCGTCGACGGCACCCTGCCCGGGTGGCGGAATTGGTAGACGCACTAGTTTCAGGTACTAGCG
>PEUI01000080.1 GCA_002785585.1 Lysobacterales bacterium CG02_land_8_20_14_3_00_62_12 | reverse complement strand
CGCCCAGGTTGGCGGTATCGGTATCGCGCCCGGCGGCAATATCAACTACCTGACCGGCCACGCCATCTTCGAAGCGACCCACGGCACCGCGCCCAAATACACCAATCTGGACAAGGTCAACCCGGGTTCGCTGGTGCTTTCCGGTGAAATGATGCTGCGCTATCTGGGCTGGACCGAAGCCGCCGACGCTATCATCTCGGCGATGGACAAAGCGATTGCCGCCAAACGCGTGACCTATGATTTCGCCCGCCAGATGGAAGGCGCCACCGAGATCAAGTGCTCCGAGTTTGGTGACGCGCTGATCCAGGCGATGTAGGTGCTTGCTGGCAGCCGGGTGGATCGGTACCGCGCCTTCACCTGGCTGTCATCGGCCGGCGGTCTTCGGCACCGCCGGCGCGGCGCCGATCGATCTTGCGCAGGGCAGATCGGTGTCGGCGGCAACCCCTAAGGAGTGGTATCGATGAGCAGCGCCGAAGCGGGCCACGGCTTGATCGTTTACCAGCATTCAGAACTCGAATGGCTGGCCGAGCAGTTGGCGCAAGCGCTGGACGCCGAGTTGCCGACCGCGCCGCTTGAAGCGCAACAAGTGGTGGTCGCCCATCCGGGTATGGGGCAATGGCTGCGGCGAACCCTCGCCGCCCGGCGATCCCCTGGATTGCCGCGGATTGCGGCCAATCTGCAAACGCCCCTGCTCGGCGAAGTCCTGCAGCAAGCATTTCGCACCGAACTCGGACTGACCGCAAACCCGGTTTTTGCCGGACAACCATTGGCCTGCGCCCTGTATGCCCTGCTCGGCAACGCCAGCGGACTCGGCGCCGCCAGCACGTTCTTGCGCGACGCTGACGACGACCAAAAACGCTGGCAGTTGGCCGAGCGGCTGGCGGACAGTTATTCGACTTATCTCAGCTATCGGCCCGACTGGTTGGTCGCTTGGGCAGCCGGTGGCAGCAGCGATTGGCAGGCCGAATTGTGGCGCCGCCTGCTGGCGCGCCACGGCGTGCTGCATCGGGCACATTTGCTGGAAGCCTTATGTACAGCGCCGCCAGTGCCGCGCGACCGGGCAGCGCCCACGCTGCATTGTTTTGGTTTCAGCCATCTGCCACCGGGCGCCTTGCGCTATCTCGCGCACCGCGCCGAGACCCAAGCGGTGCGCGTGTATTTTCCGAATCCCTGCCACCAATTCTGGGGCGTGGTCGAGCCGCGCACACGCATCTTGCGCGCCGCGTTGCGTGACGACGCCGGTCACCGCGAAGTCGGCCATCCGCTGCTGGCGGCATTCGGCGCCCAAGGCCAGGCATTTTTCAACCGGTTGACGGAACTGGCCGTCGATCAAGTGTCTGTCGGCGCCACCGCGAGCCCGACCGGCACGCTGGCGGTGCTCCAGCACGAAATCCGCGAACTGCAAGCCGGGCCAGCGGATGCCGAGCTGGCGGGCGCAGAGGCCCGGGCGATGGTCAGCATCGATGATTCCATTTTGATCGTCGCGGCGGCCACCCGGCTGCGCGAACTGGAGTCGCTGGCCGAGCACTTGATCGACTTGCTGCGACGCCATCCGGAGCTGCAGCCCGGCGAAATTGTGGTGATGGCGCCGCTGATCGAGGCCTATTCCAGCTTGGTCCCGGCGGTGTTCGGCAGCCCCGAGTACGCCGCCTTGCTGCCGTATCGGATCAGCGATCACAGCGTAAAAGCGGGACATCCGCTGCTCGGCCTGATGGCCAGCTTGCTCGGTCTGGGCGAATCGCGATTCGCTGTCAGCGAGGTCCTGAGCATGCTCGAACAGCCAGCGCTGGCGCGGCGGTTCGGGCTGGACCCGGATCAGGCAGATCAACTTTTGCCCTGGCTCGCCGATGCCGGCGTCGCCTGGGGTCTCGACGGCGCGTTCAACTTTGACGTCGGTGGCGGCCAGGATGATCGTCACACTTGGGCCGCCGCGCTGGATCGGTTGTGGCTCGGCTATTGCCATGGCCGTGACGATCAAATATATGGCGAACGCGCCGCCGTGGCGGCGGCCGAAGGCCAGCGCGCCCTGGTGTTGGCGGCCGTCGATGGCCTGCTTGGAGTACTCGGTTCGGCGCGTCGCGATTTGTCCCGGCCGCGACCGATGGCGCAATGGGCGCGCTGGTGGAACCGTTTGCTCGATGCGTTGTTGTTGGTCGATAGCGACGACCGCGAGGCGGCATCGGCACTGCAACGTGGCCGCGAAATGGCCGCGCGCTGCGCCGAGAATGCCGCGCTGGGTGGGCTCGATGAAGCCATCGGTTGGCCGCTGTGGCGGGACTTGCTCAACGCCGAACTCGAACGCGTGACCAGCAGCGCGGCGTTACCGGTCGGCGGCATTTTGGTCACCGGCATGGTGCCGTTTCGGGCGCTGCCGTTTCGTGTGGTCGCCATCCTCGGCCTCAACGATGGCGAGTTTCCACGCCACCCGGGCGGTGAAGAACTCGACCTGAGCCTGCTCGAACCGCGCCCCGACGACCGCCGCCAGCGCGATGAAGATCGCTATCTGTTTCTGGAGTCGATCATGAGCGCGCGCACGGCGCTGTATATGAGCTACCTCGGCGAGGATCAGCGCGACGGCAGCGCCCGTCCGCCGGCAACGCCGCTACGCGAGTTGCTCGATCATCTGCACCAGCGCTTGGCGCCGCCGACGGCAACCCCGGCGCACACGACCGCGGTCTGGTCGCGCCGCGCCCGCCTGCAACCGTTCGCCGAACCGGGCTGGACGGCACGCCCGACGGCGATCACTGCCGATCCGGCCACTGGCTTGCTGCCACGACAAAGCATCGAGCAGATCGAGCAGCTGCTGGCGTTCTATCGGCAGCCGGCGCGGTTCCACTACACGCGCTGTTTGAAGTTGCGGCTGGATCGCTTCGATCAGCGCCCGGACGATGTCGAGCCGGTCGGCCTGGCGCTCACCGACGCCCGCCATTTGCGCCAGCAACTGCTGGAATCCGCACTGACGCAGGGCGCCCTGCCCGAGCAAGCACCGGCACTCTGGCGTGCCCGTGGCCGGTTGCCAGCGGGCAGTAGCGAAGCCCTGGCCTGGCGGCAACTGCGCGCCGAGGTCGAACCGGTGTACGCGATGCTGCGCACGCAGTTTGCCGATCTGCTACCACGGCCACGCGCGGCCTTGGCGATCGATCTGGATCTCGGTCGCGGTCGTCGCCTTCGCGGGCAGATTCCGGATCTGCATGGCGATGTGCTGCTGCGCTATCGAGCCGGTGCCACCCGCGCCGCCGACCGCATCACCTTCTTCATCGAATGGGCGGCGGCCAGTCTCAGCCATGGCCGACTGCTGCGGGCGATCCAGGTGCCCGGCTACGCGCGCCATCTGGCGCCACGCCAGCTGCAACACTTGGGTCCAGAGCTGTGCTGGCCGGGGCTCGAACTCAAGCATCTGCCAACCGCGCTGACGCGATTGCTGGAAATCGCCGAAGACGGCACCGAGCGCTGCTTGCCGCTGCCGATCGAAGCTGCCTGGGCCTGGTTCGAACCGATCGACGCCGATACCCGCCTGGAACTGGCGCGTCGGGCCTACGGCTCGGATCGTGAAGTCGATGGTTACGCCGCCGCCCGCAATCCCTGGATGGAGGCAGAAAATCCGTATTGGCGGCTGCGCTTTCCGAACCAGCCGCTGCTCACGCGTGGCCATTCGGAGTTGTCGGAGTTCGCCGAGCTCGCCGAAGAAATCTTCACCTGGGTCACGCCGACGGAGCCCAGCGCATGAACCCGCAACCCTGGCAGCAACTACCACTCACTGGCCCGGTGCTGCTCGAAGCCAGCGCCGGTACCGGCAAGACCTACACCATTGCCCTGCTGTATGTGCGTCTGTTGATCGAACTCGAAGCGCTCGATATCCGGCAGATTCTGGTGGTCACCTTCACCGAAGCCGCCACCGCCGAACTGCGCGAGCGGCTGCGGCTGCGCTTGGCCGATGCCGAGCGCTTGCTGGGCGCGCTGGCGGCCGGTCAATTGCTGCCGAATGACGATCCCTTGGCGGCCTGGCTGCAAGAGCGGGCATTCAGCCGCGCCCAAGCCGAGCGCCTGGCCTGGCGACTGGAAGCCGCCCGGCTCGACTTCGATCAGGCGGCGATCTTTACCATCCACGGATTTTGCGCGCGTGCGCTCAATGAGTTTGGCTTCAGTGCCCGCCAGCGGCTGCAACGTGGCTGCCAGCTCGATGAGCCGGTGCTCGCCAAAGAGATTTTGCGCGATTTCTGGCGCCGCCAGATCGAGCGCCCGGAGTCCTGGGTCGCGCGCGTGCTTGGCAACTACCCCGAAGGTCCGGAATCGCTCTGGCCGCAAGTTCAGGCGGCGCTCAATCAGGCGGCGGCGCGGTTGTTGCCGCTGGCCGCCGACGATCCGGCGGCAACGCGCTTCGAAGCACTGTTTTCGGCGCTGGCCAGCGCACCGATGCAGGCGCAACTGGCGGCCCTGTTGGCTGCGCCTGCGGCCGAGTATCAGATCAAGAAAGATCCACTGCTCGCGCTGCAAGCCTTGGGCAAGATTCTCGCCGCTGGCGACCGCAGCGCGCCGATTGGCAGCGCGCTTGCGAGCGCGGTGCTCGGCAACATCCAAAAGTTGCGACCGGCACCCAAGCGCACGCTGGAGAAGTTCGACTGCCTGGCACTGGTTGCGGAACTCGCCGATGCCGATGCCGAACGCACCCGCGTCGGCGAGGCCTGGCTGCTGCACGAGGCGATTTCGCGCCTGCGCGCGGAATTGCGTTTGCGCAGTGCCGAGGTTCCCGGTTTCACCTTCAACGACCTGATCGCCGATGTCCACCAGGCGCTCGCCGATGCCAGCGACGGGCGCCTCGGCAGCACGTTGTTCCAGCGCTGGCCGGTGGCGTTGATCGACGAGTTTCAAGATACCGACGCCCGCCAGTTCGCCATTTTTCGCCGCATCTACGCTGACGGGGGTCGCGGTTTGCTGGCCTTGATCGGCGATGCCAAGCAGGCGATTTACGCTTTTCGCGGCGGCGATGTGCGCGTTTGTCTGGCGGCCGGCCAACTGCCCGGGCAGCATCGACTTGCGCTTGGCGTCAACTATCGCTCCGACGCGCGGCTGATTGCGGCGGTCAACCTGCTGTTTGAGCGCGCTGGCGCCGACACCGTGTTTGAAACCGCCGCGCTGACCTTTGTGCCCGCCGAGGCAGCGACCACGGCGCCGGTCGCTGCGAGGGCGACCCCGTTCGAATGGTTGCTGCTGGCACCGGCGAGCGACCGAAAAATCTCCAAAGACGGGTGTCGTCTGGCTGCTCTGGAAGCCACCGCCGACGATATCGCCGCCACCTTGCAAGCGCATCCCCGGTTGCGGGCGAGCCAGCTCGCAGTGCTGGTCAGCAGCAATCGCGATATCACCGATCTCAGCCGTGCGCTCGGCCGTCGCGGCATCGCCGTTGCCGCCGAATTGCAGCAAAGCGTGTTTGCCAGCCGCGCCGCCGATAGCCTGCTGGTGTTGCTGATGGCCTTGGCCGAAACCGAAAATAGCGCACGCTTGCGCGCCGCTTTGGTCGGCCCCTGGCTCGGTTGGTCGGAAGCCGCGGTGCAAACCCTGGAGGCCGACGACCAACGCTGGAGCGCACTGCTGCACGAGTTTCAGCAAGCGCGCCAGCGCTGGCACCGGCACGGTCCGGCGGCGGCGTTGCTACCGTGGTTGCGCGCCGCCAGCGCGCGACTGTTGGCGACGCCCAGCGGCGAGCGCTGGCTCACCGATGCCCGTCATCTGTTGGAATTGTTGCAGGCGAAAGCCGCCAGCCGCCCAGCGATCAGCGCGCAGTTGGCCTGGTTGATGGACGAACAGAGCCGCGCCAGCGGGCCGAATATCGAGCGCCAACTGCGTTTGCAAAGCGATGGTGATCGGGTCCGCGTACTCACCCTGCACCGGGCCAAAGGACTGGAGTTCGATCAGGTCTGGTTGCCGCTGCTCTGGCAAAACGCGCGGCCGCCAGAAACCTCCGGTATCAGCATTGCCCATGTCGATGACGAGTTGGTCATCGACACCGGTGGCCCGATGATCGAGGCGCATCGTGCCCAAGCCATGAGTGAACGCGAGGCCGAAGCGGTGCGCCTGCTTTATGTCGGCCTGACCCGGGCCCGCCAGCGCATGGTGGTGCTGTGGGTTGATGGCGTCAGCGGCGCTGCCGGTGCCCTCGGCCGCGTGCTCGGCAAGATCGCCGTCGGCGCCCAAGTGGCCGAACCGAGTGCCCGCGCCGGCATCGAACTGCTCGCGGCGCTGGCGCAGAGTCCGTTTCAACTGCGATCCGACTGGCCGCTGCCGTGCAGCTTGTCGGCGGCGGCCGCCGCAGCGCTGTCGATGGCGCCAACAGCGGTCGCCTTGCCGACGCCGCGACCGCTGCGCAGCCTGCATAGTTTTACCCGGCTGCTGGAGCGCGCTGGCGAGCCGGACGCTGCCGAATCCGGCGCGTTCCTGCGCACCGACGAACCCTGGCGGGTCAGCGCCAGCGACGCCAACGAGGCGATCACCGGCAGCGCCGCGCACGCCGAGTTGTGCTTGCTGGCGCGGGTCGCCGGCGCCGGGTTTGGCTCGGCCCTGCATGGCTTGCTCGAACAGGCGTTGCAGGACGGCGGCGCACAGATCGACGAATCCGCCATTCGGCGCGCGCTCGAAGCCCACGGCATTTACAGCTTTGACGCCGATTGGATCCAAGCGGTCGCGCGTTTGCTCGATCGCTGTTTGCATACCGAGTTGGCCCCGGGCCTGACCCTGGCCGGTCTGCCGAGTGCCGATCGCGTCTGCGAATTCGGTTTTGAATTGCCGCTGGAAGCGGTGTCCGTCAACGCGCTCGAAGGCGTCCTCGGCGCCCACGGTTTTGCCATCGATATTGGCGCTGGTCCGCCGTTGAGCGGCTTTCTTACCGGTTCCGCCGATCTGGTTTTTGTCTCGGCCGGCCGCTATTACTTGGTCGATTACAAAAGCAATGCGCTCGGGCTGACGCTCGATGACTACGCGCCCGCGGCCCTCGAAGACGCCATGCGCGAGCACCGTTATGCCCTGCAATACCTGCTTTACTCGGTCGCCTTGCAGCGCTATCTGAAACGACGGATCGGCGCGAGTTATTGCTACGCCGAGCACTTCGGCGGGGTCTATTACCTGTTCCTGCGCGGTCTTGGTCTGGCGCCGGGCAGCGGCATTCATTTCACCCTGCCGCCAGCGCTGCTGATCGAGCAGCTCGACCAACTGTTCGAAGCGCCAGGCGGTTTGCCATGATGCTGGCCGAGCCACTCAAGCGCTGGCTGCGCCGTTGTCAGATCAACCAGCCGCGATTGGCGGTCGCCGCTGCGGTTGCGCATTGGTTGTTGCGCCTGGGCGCCGACTGGCAGGTGGCGCTGGCCGGCTTTGCCTTGGCCGCTGCCGAGGCCGAAGGCTCCAGCCGCATCACCCTCGGTGCGCTCGCCGGCCAACTGATTTGCGCGGAGCCCTTGGCGCCGCGCTACCCCGAGCGCGACGACTGGCTGCGGGCGCTGCACGCCACCGAATTGGTCGGCACCGCCGACAGCGCGTCGGCGCTGGTGTTGGTCGCTGATCAGCACCTGAGCTGGCGCCGCTTGTTCGACCATGAAGTCGCCGTCGCCGAAGCCATTGCCGAGCGCCTGCAAATGCCTCGGCAAACCGCTTCTGCGGCATTGGCGCGTGCCCTGACCCAGGTTTTCGGCGACCCGCTCAATGCCGCGGAGGCGGCGCAACGGCGGGCCGGCGAGTTGGCGCTGACGCGCCGCCTGCTGCTGTTGACCGGTGGCCCTGGCACCGGAAAAACCACCACCGTGGCGCGGCTGATTGCGGTCGCTGTTGCCGCTGCCGGGCCGACGCAACGCCTGCGCATCGCTCTGGCCGCTCCCACCGGAAAAGCCGCCCGCCGCCTCACGGAGAGCCTGCAAGCCGCCGCCGCACTGGCCGGATCGGCGCTATCCGAGGCGGTCACCCTGCATCGGTTGCTGGGCGCCAAGCCCGGTCGGTTGGCATTTCGGCACAGCCAGGCGTTGCCGCTGGAAGCCGATCTGGTGATCGTCGATGAAGCCTCGATGATCGACCTGAGCTTGATGCGCCATTTGCTCGACGCGCTGCCCGCCACGGCGTCGCTGGTGCTGGTCGGCGATGCCGATCAATTGGCACCGGTGGAAGTGGGCACCGTGTTTGCCGATCTGGTGGCAGCGCTGGAAGCCCGTGGCGATGACAGCGTGCTGCGCCTGGACCACAACTATCGTGCCAGCGGCGAACTGGCGCGCGCGGCGCAGGCGATTCGTCTGCACACTGCCGATCCATTGCTCGCCCAGCTCGATGCTGGCGGCGCTGGCCTGAGGTTTTATCGCACCGCCAACGCCGCCGAAACCCACAGCCGTTTCGAACAACTGTTGCGTTCGCCCGCGGCCGCCGTCTTCGATGGCTGGCTGCCGATCACCGCCGATGCCAGCGCCGCCTTTGCCGCCTTGACGCGGGTGCGGGTGCTGGCCGCCGCCCGCCACGGTGCGCTTGGCTTAGCCGAGCTCAATCGCCTGCTCGAACGCGGTTTGGCGGCGCGCGCGCAACAGCAACATTTGCCGCGTCCGCGATTGCCGCAGATGCTGACCCGCAACCTGCCGGAGTTCGGCCTTGCCAATGGCGATATCGGCCTGCTCGAAGGCAGCTCGGCAGCGTCGGCCGTGCGCTTTCAAATCGCTGCCAACCCCACCGCCGGTGCGCCGAACGAGGCCAGCACGCGAGTCATTCCGCGTTCCGCCTTCGTGGATCTGGAAGCCGCCGGGGTGATGACCGTGCACAAGGCGCAGGGCTCGGAGTTCGATACCGTCTGGTTGCTGCTACCCGAGGCCGACAGCCCCTTGCTGAGCCGCCAATGGTTGTACACCGCCGTCACCCGCGCCCGCAGCCAGTGCCTCATCATCGGCAGTGAAGCCGCGCTGCGCCAAGCCATCGCCAACCCACTCTGCCGCGATTCGGGGTTGCCCGAGCGACTGCGAGAAATCCAGCGCAAAGGCTGAGGCGGCGCCCGCTCTTCTCAAACCAGCACCACCAGCTTTGAGTACGCCGCCAGCACCCGATCATGCGTCAGCAAGTGCACCCGTGAATCGACAGTCAACCCTCGACCGTCGCCTGCGCAACGAGCAGACGATCAAAGGGGTCTCTGTGGATCGGCGGCAAAGCGTCGATGGCGACTGCGTGTTCACTGAGAATCGACAGTTCACTAATAGCCGTTGTCCAGCAAACAGCGCCGCCGCACCCGTGCATCCACTTTGAAATCTTGGCGACCCAGACCGCGCTTGATGGCGATTTCCCAAAGGCTGGCGACGCTGAAAAACAGCTCATTGTCCGCTGCGCTCATCAAAGTCTGGGCAGCGGAGGGCAAGCGGTCAAAGCTCTCCGCTGCCCACAGCAAAAGATGGGTATCCAGCAGCAGCTTCGCGCCTCGGACTCGAACATGGCCCGAATTTTGTCCGCGGCCATCGTGTCGAAGTCTTCCGGCACGGTGATCTGACCGGCCAGGAAGCCAAACCGCTTGATCGGCGACGGCTCCGGCGCGTTCAGTGCCATCACCTTGACCATTGGCTTGCCGGCCTTGGCAATCACGAACGATTCGCCCTTGGCAGCCTGCTCGACCAGCCGCGATAACTGGCTTTTGGCGTCATCGATATTGAATGTCTGCATGCGAGCGCCTGGTCAATCTGGTTCAGTGGGTCTAGTTTACAAAAATTACGTGCAATCTCGGCGAGCAGGCGTGCTGCAGGGGAGACGGGAGACGCCGGTCGGCGGTTGCGATCGCGCCGCTATCGAACCGGCCGACGCCACTGAACGTGGCCGGGGGGATTGGCGCGCCGGGAGGGACTCGAACCCCCGACCACCAGGTTCGAAGCCTGGTGCTCTATCCAGCTGAGCTACCGGCGCGGATAAGTGCTGATGGTAGCGCAAGGCTCGCGCTCCGGTTCACGGCGCCCGGTTCAGGATTCGCGGTTCACGATCCCGTGCTCACCATCCCCTGCTCACAAGCGGTTGCGGTGGCTGGCCAAAAACTGGGCACGGACCGCGGCGCTGGAAAACTGCCAGGCGGTCCAACCGAATCCCAGCGCGAACAGCAGGCCAAAGGCGGCAGCGCTCAACTGCGCCGACCAATAGCCATCGACCAATAAACTGGCGAACGGCTCCGGCAGCGCCTGCGGATGCGCGCGCAAATCCGCCAGTGCTTGCGCCTGCCAGACCATGCCCAGCAAGTTGCCGACGCTGCCGAACCAAAACAACACAATGCAGCCGCGCCGTGCCCAGTCGCGGCGGGCAAGCAGGCCCCAGCCGAGCAGTAGACTGATGATCGACAACCACAGTCCAGACAGGCTGAGGGCAAACGCGTGCGCCAGCAGCCATCGCAGCCAGGACGGGGCGGCGGTCAGCGGTTCGGAGGCAAGCACCGCGTCGATGGCACCGCTGCCATCCAGAAACACCGCGAGCAACGTTTGCAGCAACGATAGCGGCACCCCAAGCGCACCGAGCACCAGCAGTGACCACGCCGTCAGCGTGCGCAGATTCCAATACGGCGGCGACGAATTGGTCATGGTCAGCGACAGTTTCCCGCCGCGCCAATCGCCAACCTCACAGCCATTGCCACGCCAACCGACGCTGTACCGCGATCACTTCGGCACCGCCGAATCCGGCCATCGCCGGATCGTTGAAGTGTTGCTGCAACTGCTGCGACAAGCCACGCACCTTGTCGGCATTGGCCAATTTGCCGGGCCCATAAACCTGTTCGCCAAGCGCCGAACAAAAGCGGTGCAAGGCGAAAAAATAGCGCTCCTGATCGACGCTCAGAAAACTGAGCACCGAGCCCCCCGAGGCGGCGCTGGCAAGCGCACGACCGCTGCGCATCTCCCGCTCGCTGGCCAGCCGCGCGGCGCTATCGCAAAGATCGATAAAACTTTCGCCCACATTGGCGGTATCCAGATCCGAAGCAATCAATGCCAGCTTGAGCGCGCGCGGCAAACTGGCCTCTTCGCGCCAGGCCGGATTGATCGCGTCGATCTCGCGCTCCAGATGCGGCGCCAGCGGTCCACCGCGGTGAATGACTTCGGCGGTGTTGTAATCGTGGCGATCAGCGGCCTGCGGTCGCGCATCGAAAGTGCTGCCGGCGATCATCACTTCCAGCGCCAGATACAAAGCGTGGTCGGCGCGACGATCAAATCCACAACGATCAAGGATGCGCTGGGTCTCGGCGATACTGGCCGATTCGTTACTGCCGACCGGCATACCGGTGACGACCGTCTCGCGTTGGCGCAGGTCGTGGCAAGTGGCAAACAACGCCAACGCAATCCAGTCATGCCCCGGCAAGGCATCGATGCCCAGCTCGCGAATCATCCGACCCAGGCGGCGCTCGAAAATCTCCAGCGCGTGGGCCTCGTTGTGGTAATCGTGAAAGTCATCGCCAAACCGGCCGTGGCGCAGCGCCAGTCGGCACAAGCTCAAACCCAGGGCGGCCTCGGCTTTGTCCCAGCATTCGGCGATGCCAATGCCGTGGGCGGCAATCAGCGCCGCTCGGCGTTCGGCAAACAGCAGCAAGATATCCGCACGCCGCGACGCGATCTCGCAACGCGCCTGCGCCGGATCGGCAAGTTGCTGCTCCACGGTATCTGGTGGAAAGCGTTGGTTCAGTCCTTCGATCACCGGGTCTGCGCCATTTTGAGCCGCGCTGAGGTCAGCCGAGCCCGCAGTATAGAGGACCAGAGGCGACCGGCGGGGCGGGGAAAAACGCTATTCGGAGCGGCTGGCCGGGGGCATTTGGCTGGTCGCTTGCGCCGCAAGCAAAACGGGGTCGCCGCTTGCGCGACGACCCCG
>PEUI01000076.1 GCA_002785585.1 Lysobacterales bacterium CG02_land_8_20_14_3_00_62_12 | reverse complement strand
GCTGACTCAGCATCGGCGGCAACACTTCAACCCAACAACGCCGCAATCCTGGCCAGATGGCTGCCGGCGCGATCACGGCGCTCGCTGGCGTCGCGCTCCGGATCATCGCCTTCGCGCTGCAAATCGGCAGCCGGAAGCTCATCCAGAAAGCGGCTCGGTTGCTGGCGTTCCAGTTCGCCGAAGCGCCGACGATGCGCGGCGTAGCTCAAGGTCAGGGTGGCCTTGGCGCGGGTGATGGCGACGTACATCAGCCGGCGCTCTTCTTCGAGACGACCTTCGTTGATGCTGCCTTCGTGCGGCAGGTTGCCGTCTTCAACGCCGACCAGCCAGACGTGGGCGAACTCCAGCCCTTTGGCCGCGTGCAGCGTGGATAAACGTACCGCGTTGCCGGGCTCATCGCGCTCGCTGAAACTGAGCAGCGCGAGTTCGGCCTGCAAATCGACCAGCGCACCCCGACCTTTGGCGGCGGCGTGCACAAAGCGCAGCAACTCGGCCAGATTGTCGCGGCGATAGCCGATCGCCACCGGGTCTTTGACGGTGGCCTGAAGGTGGCTGTCGTAATGCGATTCACTGATCACCCGCGCCACCAGATCTCCCGCCGACAAGCTGGCAGCGGCCAACCGCCAGCGTTCCAACTGATCGGCAAACTGCATCAGCGCGGCGCCGGGGCGGGCGGCGAGCTGTTGCTGCACGTCCATGCTGGCGGCCGCGTGCAGCAGGCTCAAGTGCTTGCTGCCTGCGCACAGTGCCAGCTTCTCCAGCGTAGTCGTGCCGATCTCGCGCTTGGGTGCCTGCACCGCGCGCAGGAAAGCGGCGTCATCGTCCGGATTGACCAGCAAGCGCAAATAGGCGAGCACGTCTTTGATCTCGCTGCGCTCGAAGAACGCGGTGCCGCCGCTGACGTGATACGGCACGCCGAGCAGTCGCAGCGCTTGTTCCAAGGCGCGCGCCTGGTGATTGCCACGGTAGAGCACGGCAAACTCGTGCCAGCGCGATTGACTCTCGATCTGGCGATGAAAAATCTCGGCGGCGACGCGCTCGGCTTCGTGCAATTCGTCACGACAGGCCAGCACGCGGATCGGTTTACCTTCGTCGTGGGCGCTCCACAGCCGCTTTTCGATCAGGTGCGGATTGTGCGCGATCAAGGCATTGGCGACGCGCAGGATGCGGCCACTACAACGATAATTCTGTTCGAGTTTGACCACCTGCAAAGCCGGAAAATCACGCGCTAGATCCTTCAGGTTTTCCGGATTGGCGCCGCGCCAGGAATAAATCGATTGGTCGTCATCACCGACGGCAGTGAAAGCGCCGCGCGCTCCGACCAGGTGTTTCACCATCCGGTATTGGGCGCGGTTGGTGTCCTGGTATTCGTCCATCAACAGGTAGCGAATGCGCGCTTGCCAACGCCCGCGCAACGCTTCGTCCTGGTCCAGCAGACGCGCCGGCAGGTAGATCAGATCATCGAAATCGACGGCGTTGAAATTGCTCAGTCGGCGTTGATAGGCGGCGTACAATTCCGCCGCTTCCAACTCGCGTGGGCTCAGCGCTTTGGCGATCGCCTGCGCTGGACTCAAGCCCTCGTCTTTGGCGGTGCTGACCAGATTGCGCAACAACTGCAGGGCGTCTTTGTTGAGGCCCGCGGGCGCCAGTTCCTTGAACAGATTCAGCGCGTCGTCGGCATCCAGGATCGAGAAGCCACGACGCAGGCCGGCGGCGGCGTGCTCGACCTGCAACAGTTTCAAGCCGAGTGCGTGAAAAGTGCAGATGGTCAGGGGTTCGGCGGCTTCGCGCGACACCCGCTTGGCCACGCGCTCGCGCATTTCGCGCGCCGCCTTGTTGGTGAAGGTGATCGCGAACACGTGTTCGGCCTGGTAACCGGCGTGCAGCAGATAAGCGATCTTGTCGATGATGACGCGGGTCTTGCCCGAGCCGGCACCGGCCAGCACCAGCAGTGGATCGGATATCTGGTTGACCGCCGCGCGCTGGGCAGGATTCAGGCTCAAAGCCATGGTCTCGGTTGGTCTGCCACAAGCGGTTTGGTCTTCTTAAGGGCGGCGCATTGTAGTACGCCAATCGATCCGTATTGGTGGCGGAAACGTGCCTGCGGTGATCGATATTTATCGGTTGCAGTACGGGTGTATTGTCGTCACCCGCTCGGGCCGGATGCAGGCCCGATGAAGCCACCAACACGCGCAGCCCATGGCCAAACTGTATTTCTATTATTCGGCAATGAATGCCGGCAAGACAACGACGCTGTTGCAGAGCGCCCACAACTATCACGAACGCGGAATGCGCACGCTGATCCTGTCGCCCAAGCTGGATGACCGTTATGGCGTCGGCGTGGTGCAATCGCGGATTGGACTGAAAGCGCGGGCGCGCATCTTCGAACGTGCCGACGATTTGTATCGGCTGGTGTTGGACGACATCGGCCGCAACGGCGCGTTGCACTGCTTGTTGGTCGATGAGGCCCAGTTCCTGAGCAAAGCCCAGGTTTGGCAATTGACCGATGTCGTCGACGCGCTGGAGGTGCCGACGCTGGCTTATGGCCTGCGTACCGATTTTCTGGGCGAGCTGTTCGAGGGTTCGCAATACTTGCTGGCGTGGGCCGACTCGATCACCGAAATCAAGACCATCTGCCATACCGGTCGCAAAGCGACCATGGTCGTGCGCGTCGACGAGCAAGGACGTGCGTTGCAACAAGGCGCCCAGGTCGAGATCGGTGGCAACGAGCGCTATGTGTCGGTGAGTCGCAAAGAGTTCAAGCGGGTTTTTGCCGGCGAGTCGCGGATCGAGCTGCAGCAGGAGCTATTGCCGCTGGATCCGGGCTAAGGCGTTGCGCAGAAATAACTTGCGCAGATTGCGCCGGACTTTCGTTCGCCTGCAAGGCGCACAAAGTGGAGCATAGTCGGACTAT
>PEUI01000015.1 GCA_002785585.1 Lysobacterales bacterium CG02_land_8_20_14_3_00_62_12 | reverse complement strand
ACTGGATTCTGTGGGCGCCAGTTGATCTTGCGACCAACGCGCCAACGTTGCCGATAAACCCGATCGCCGTCGGCCGACCAGTCGCTGTGTCAACAGCAGTCCCGGCAGTGGCAGCGGTAGCGCATTGGCAGCACGAATCACCCGCGCGTACAGCTCGCGCACCGGCAGCACCTCGGCACCACCGAGCGCAAAGGTCGCGCCCGCACCATCGGCACGGCCAAGCGCAAGCTGGCAGGCCGCCGCCACATCATCGGCATGAACAGGCTGGCGCAGTCCGCCCATAGACCAAGGCAAGGGCACAATGCGCAGACGACGGGCGAGGCGAAACAAGCGACTGACGCTGTGATCGCGGCCACTGCCCCAGATCAGCGTCGGCCGCAAAATGGTGTAGGCGATGCCGCGTGCGGTGCAGTGTTCGACAAGTGCCGCTTCCGACTGCGCCAGCGACGCCGCCAGGGCGCGTTCGGCGGCATTAGCCGAGTAGCGTTTCGCCACGATACTCATCGAGCTCAGCGCCACGATCCGGCGCAGATCCGGGGCCGCGCCGCGCGCCAACCAAGCCACCAACCCATCCACCGGGCCCACCGAAATGATCTCAGTGGCGGCGACGCGAAACTGATCGCGCCACAGATCCAGCGCCTGCCATTGGCGCAATGGCGAGGACTCCGACGGCCGCGCTGCAAGGTGACGCGAGGTCGCCAGCACGGCCACCCCGGCGGCATCCAGCCGATTCAGCAGAAATCCGCCAACCGCGCCGCTGGCGCCGAGTACAAGTAAGCGATTCAACTGTTGAAACGCACGATTTCAATGATCCGCGAAGGCAAATTGCGGATCCGGGTCAGCAGGCTGGCGCTGATCATCAACTGCGGCTGGGCAAAGCTCGGCAAGTTGACCACGGCAAAGCGCTGAATCGCCCGCGGATTGGCTTTCAAGCGCCAGTACCGCCCGATCGCCGAATCGACACTGAGCCGACACGAGCCCATGCGCACGGGTTTGAGCAACATGCGATAGACCTGACCCTGGTTGATCAACTCCATCGCGGTCTGCGCGTTGGCGCGCTCGGTGATGACCACGGTGGCGATGTGTGGATGGTGAACCTTCAACGCCTTGAGCAGGGCGGTGAGATCGCCCTGGCGCGATTCGGTCTCGGAAATCACCACGCCGGTTTCGTATTGTTCGAGGATTTGCAGTGCGCGCTCGGCGGTATTGGCAAAGCGAACTTGATAGTGCGGCGCCAGGATCTCGCGCAATCTGGCCTGGGCGTTGACATCGTCTTCCAACACCAGAATGCCGACCGCTGCGCGCGCCTCGCTGGCGTCGCGTTCGTTGATCGGTTCACTGCTGATCACCGCCGCCTCGCGTGCGATCCGTCCGGCTTCGGCGACCAGCGCCCGCAGCTCGGCGTTCTCCCAGGGCTTGTTGACGTAACGGAACACCTCGCCCTCGTTGACCGAGCCCAGCACCGCTTTCAAATCGGCGTAACCGGTCAACAGGATGCGCATGGCGCGCGGCACCGAATTGCGCATCTCGCGCAGCACCTCGATGCCCTGCAATTGCGGCATGCGCTGGTCGCAGATCACCACATCGACATCGAACTGCTGGGCCATCGCCACCGCCTGGCGCGGGTCGTTGCAGAGCTGCACTTCGCAATCCCGCAGCAGCGCCTTGAGCGCGCGCAGGATGCGCATCTCGTCATCGATGCAGAGAAGGCGCAGCGGTTTACTGGAGCCGGCGGCTGCCATCGCGGATCAGGCTCCGGCTTTGCTCAGCGCCGACGTCGGCGCCGCTGCCACCGGCAACTCGACCACGAAACGGGTGCCTTTGCCGACCTGCGAGGTGACCCGGATACTGCCGCCATGGCCTTGCACGATCTTGTGCACGATCGACAAACCGATACCGGTGCCCTCGCCGACTTTTTTGGTAGTGAAAAACGGATCGAATATTTTCGGCAGCACCTCGTCGGCAATGCCGCTGCCGTTGTCCTCGAAACTGCACTCGACGCTGTGCGCCTTGGCCACGGTGACGATTTTCAGCACACCTTCTTCGCCCATCGCCTGGGCGGCATTGGTGATCAGGTTGAGAAACACCTGGTTGATCTGCGAGGGCATGCACTTGACCGGCGGCAGTTCGCCGAAAGCGGTTTCGACGCTGATGCGATCTCGCAACTGATGGCTGGCGATGGTCAACGAACTCTTGATCGAATCATTGACGTTGATGACATCCATGCCGTCGCGATCAACGCGCGCAAAACCCTTCAGGTTCATCACCAGTGAACTCATTTGCTTCAGGCCATCGACCGAGTCGATCAGCAGCTCACGCGCCTCGTTGAGGCCGGTGGCCCGGCTCAGCTGGCCGCGCGCTTTGATCACCAGTGCTTTCGCCTGAGTGGCGGTGGCGGCATCGGCATTGAGCAGGAAATCCACGCCGGTCATGACATTGGTCACCGCCTGTTCGTATTCGCCGAGCAGGTCGCTGACCACTTCGACGTTGCTTTTGACGAAGCCGAGCGGCGTGTTGATCTCATGGGCAACGCCGGCCACCATCTGGCCGAGCGAAGCCAACTTGGTGGTGTGCATGACTTGCGCCTGCGAGGCTTCGCGCTTTTTGAGTTCGGCGTCCGCGGCGCTGAGCTGTGCCGATAGCCGACGCAAGCGCACGCCGAGCAGCCCCAGCGCGAGCACAGCCAGCGCCAGCAGTAACGCGAAAATCCAGAGCATCACCATCGATTTCAGCCTGTCTGGTAGAAGCGCCAAGGACGGCAGAGTATAACCAGCCGGGCATCAGCTCCAAGGCAGCATAGCGCTGGCGGGCAGCAAAACCTTGACGCAGTTGCCAATTGCGGCCCGCTCAATCAGCGGTCGCCTCGGTCACTGTGCCAGCGCTT
>PEUI01000152.1 GCA_002785585.1 Lysobacterales bacterium CG02_land_8_20_14_3_00_62_12 | reverse complement strand
GGCGCTCGCATCATGGTGGATCGCTTGGGTTTTCAGCGGTTGCGCTACGAAGATCTGCTCGCGGCAGGAATCGATATGCAAGGCTTGGCCGATAGCGAAATCGCCATCGTTCGCCAGCAACTGCCGGTGCCGCGTCGCGTGGTGAGCGCATCGGGCAACTTTGGTCCAGGAAGTTATGTCGATTTTTATGGTGAGCCCCGCAATTCTCTGTACGGTGCTGAAGCCGCTTATATGCTGGTTCAATCGGCGGCTCTGGCCCTGAACATCGCGACCGACGCGCGCGCGCCTGGACCCTCGCGGCCAGCCTGGGCGATGGCCAGCGCCGACTATGCGCCGGAGAACGCCTACAATTTTGCCTCGCCGACTGCCGACCCCTGGTATGCCGACCGCCTACTGGCCTACGCCAATGCGCCGGTCGGCAAGACCTTGCATTTGTCGCTATCTGCCGTGGCCGACATTGCCATCGACGCCGAACTCAGTGGCAACGTGATCGGGGTGACCGACTGGCCCGGCCTCGGGCTCGATCATCATGTACGCATGGAAGTCGCCGGTCAGATGGTGGCTGAAGCGCGTGCCGATGGCATCAGTCAGATTGAATTGTCGGATCGCCTGCGTCTTGCTCCGCTCAGTACCGATTTCGAAGTCCGAGTCGAAGCTACCGGCGACACCGGATTCGCCTTCGATGTGGTGAATCTGGAAGCTATCCGCCTCAACTATCCGCGTCTCGCAGTGGCCGAATCCGGAAGTTGGCTTGGACAATCGGTGCAATTCGGTGCGGTCGCCAACGACCCAGTGCAGTCGCCGCCGGGCGCGATCAGCACCGGCTTGCTGGCCGATGGTTTCGAGGAGGTCGCGCAAGTTTCCAACGCCAGCAGTCTGCGCGTGCGGGCCTTGACCAGTAGCGATGTCGTTGCCTATGCGCGTAGCGGCAGTCAATGGCGTTTTCTGGCCGACGCCCGTAGTCAGTCGGCGGGTGCGGATTGGGATGTTTTTGTGCCGACCGTCAACAGCGGCGACGATGTTTTTGTCGCTGATGCAGCGGCGCTGGCGCGTCCGCGTATCGAGATCCTGCCGACACCGGTGGATATCCAATCTGGCAATGCCAACTATCTGGTCATCAGCCACGCGTTGTTTGCCGATCATTTGGCGCCGTTGTTGTCGTTGCGCCAGGCGCAGGGACTGAGTACCGATGTGGTGAACGTGGCCGATATCTACGCACAGTTTGGCAATGGTGAGCCCGACCCGGAAGCGATCCGCGCTTATCTGCGCTTTGCGGCCGCAGGTCGCGGCACCCGCTACGTGCTGCTGGTTGGTGGCGACACCTACGACTATCACAATTATTTGGGGATCGGCTCGGTCAGCTATGTGCCGACCTTTTACCGCCCCACCAGTGCCGTGGTGAGTTACGCGCCGTTGGATTCGGTATTCGCCGATACCGATGATGACGGGGTGCCCGATCTCGCGCTCGGTCGCCTGCCAGTGCGCACGGTCGATGAGATCAATCGCCTGGTGGACAAGATCGTTGCCGCCGAAGTGCCGACGGCCAGCCGATCAGCGTTGCTGGTGTCTGGCGCCAGCGACACCGGCAACAGTTTTTCCAACATGAGTGATGGGTTTGCGGCGCAATTGCCCGGTACTTGGTCGTTGACGCCAGCGGATGTGGACAATTTGGGCGTTTCGGCCGCCCGCCAATTGCTGTTGCAGACTTGGCGCAGCGGGCCGTCGTTGGTCAGTTACGTTGGTCACTCGGCGCCGGGTCAGTGGACTTTCGATCCGCTCATCAATGTCGGTGATGTCAGCTTGTTGGCGGGTAGCCCGGCGGTGCCGAGCGTGCTGCAGTGGGGTTGCTGGAATACTTATTTTGTCTCGCCGTCCGCCAACTCGCTAGGGCAGGCATTGCTGCTGCAGGGTAGTTATGGCGCCGCTGCGGTATTCGGCGCTTCGGCACTGACCGATATTTCCAATCACAGCCAGTTGGGCCCGGAATTGATGTCCGGTTACCAACGCGGGGTGCGTATCGGTGACGCCGTGCGCGACGCCCGTCGTCGCCTGGCTGCCAAAGGTCAACGCTCCGTGGAGACCCAGCAAGGCAGTAATTTGCTCGGCGATCCGGCGATGCTGTTGCAATAACACCGCAGCGGCTTGCAAGATCAGGTGGGTAGTTTGGAATCGGTTGGTAGTGAGGCGCAGCCGAACCCCAACATCGAGGCGCCGAGTATCGCGCGAGCCCCGGCCTGCGGTAGTGAACCTGTTGGGGTTCGGGTTCGGTCGCGCCTCACCGCCAACCGAGTTCTTCGCCTACCTATGCATGCGCTGCTTTAGAGCCGCGACAAACCGCTCTGCGGCACCGGCGCTGAAATTGAAAAACAGCGATGGCTCGGTGGTTTCCAATTCCAGCAATCGCGGCGTACCGTCGTCGGCGCTGAGCAGATCAATGCGCACATAGAGCAGCGGCGTCAGTGCCTGAAATCGTCGATCCGCCGCCAGCGCGGCGATCACTTGGTCGGCGATTTGGCGTTCGGCCGGGGCCGGTTGGCGTGCCGTGATTGCCTCCGGCGCGAACAAGCCGCCAGTGGGATCGGCAGCGCGCGCCAGCAAGGGTCCCTTGCGAATGGCGTGGCTGAAGATGCCATCGAAATAAATCAGCGAGGTCTCGCCGTGGCTGTCGACCCGGGCCAGATAGGGCTGCATCAGCACGCTGCGACCTTGCTCGAGCAGGCGCTGAAGGTGCGACTTGGCCCGATCAAAATCGTCGCGGTGATAACGCGCTGCCTCTTTGGAGCCGGCACCGACGCTGGGCTTGATCACGAACTCGTCGCAGTCGCCCGCCAAAAAGTCGCTCAGTGCCTGCGTCGCTGCTGCGCCGGGTTCGGCAAACACGCTCGGCACCGTCGCTACGCCCGCTTGCTGCAAATCCTGCAAATAGTGT
>PEUI01000419.1 GCA_002785585.1 Lysobacterales bacterium CG02_land_8_20_14_3_00_62_12 | reverse complement strand
CGCCACCGGAAGTGGGCCGACGTTGGTTTGATCGATTGGTCGAGTTGGCCAGCGCCGCGCATCCGCAGGTGGCGACCGGGCGCTTTGGCGCGCATATGCAAGTGGATCTGGTCAATGACGGGCCGGTGACTTTTTTGCTGACAGTGCGCCATTGAGCGCAAGGCGCCGGATCATCGCTACCGAGGCGCTGGTTGTGGTGATTGGCGGCTACGGTCAAGCAGCCATGGCGCTTGCGGTAGCGTCATCCCCGGCTGATCGGCGCCATTGTTGAGCGCGCGCTGCGCTGCATCCGGGCGATTGATGGGGACGCTGCTACGCCAGCAAACGGTCGGCGCTTGGCGCTACTCTTTAGCGATGACCCCAACCTTCGAACTCAATGGCCGCCGCATGGCGCTGACCGCGACCGATCCCAAGCAATCTTTGCTGCGTTGGTTGCAGCAGCACGGCCTGACCGGCACCAAGGAAGGGTGCGCCGATGGCGACTGCGGCGCCTGCACGGTGGCTTGGCAGGTGAGCGATCAGGACGGAGTGACGCGCTATCAAGCAGTGAACAGTTGCCTGTTGCCGGTCGGCGCGCTGCCCGGACGGTGCGTGCTGACGGTGGAGTCGCTGGCCCGCAACGGTGTGCTGCACCCGGCACAGCAGGCACTGATCGATGCCGGCGGGTCGCAATGCGGTTATTGCACACCGGGCTTTGTGATGAGCCTGTTTGTCGGCTGCATGAATGGCGAGCTTGGCGATGCCACCACCGAGGGCAACCTGTGCCGCTGCACCGGCTATGCACCGATCCGGCGGGCCACCCAGCAACTGGCGGCGGCAACGCTGGATCAGTCGGCGTGGGCGATTGTGCCAACTGCGCCAGTGGCAGCGGCGCCAGTGGCAGCGGTGGCGACGCCGGCAGTGGGCGATTTTTACAGCCCGCTCAGTGTCGCGGCCGCGCTTGCACTGAAGGCGCAACATGCCGATGCCGCCTGGATCGCTGGCGCCACCGATGTGGGGGTGCAGCTCAGTCATGGCCAGACAACGGCGCCGGTGCTGATTGCGCTGGACCGGATCGCCGAACTGCAGCGCTTGGAAGTGACCGCAGATTCCGTATGGATCGGCGCTGGCGTCAGCTTGAGCCGCATCGAGAAAGCGTTGGCCGACGTGGTGCCGACGCTCGCGCAGATGCTGCCCTGGTTTGCGGCGCGCCAGGTCAAAAATCGCGCCACCCTCGGCGGCAATCTGGGCAGCGCCTCACCGATCGGCGACCTGCTGCCGGTGCTGTTGGCGCTGGATGCCGAAGTGCACTGTCGCGGTCAAGACGGCGAGCGCGTGATACCGATCGATGGCTATTTTCTGGACTATCGAAAGACCGCCTTGCGCGCCGATGAACTGATCCTCGGCGTGCGCCTGCCGCGACCACCGGGCCTGCGCAGCGCCGCCTACAAAGTCGCCAAGCGGCCGACCGATGACATCAGCATTGTTGCCGCAGTGTTTGCCCTGCGGCTGGATTCGCAGCAGACCGTCCAAACCGTCCGTTTGGCCTACGGCGGGGTCGCCGCCACGCCGTCGCGGGCACGCATCACCGAAGCGTATTTGCTCGGCAAGCCACTCAACGCCGAGACCGTTCTCCACGCCCAAGAACTGCTCGAAGGCGAGTTCACGCCGCTTGGCGATCACCGTGCCAGCGCCGACTATCGACGCCAGCTGTGCGGCAATTTGTGGCGGCAATTCGTTGCCGAGCAATGCTCATGAGCGCGCGCGCTGGCGGCCACGAAAGCGCCTTCGGTCACGTCACCGGTACGGCGATTTACACCGATGAACAAACGCCGCCGCGGGATCTGCTTAGCCTTTATCCGGTGACGGCGCCGCACGCCCACGCCCGCATTCTGGGGATCGATGCGACGCGGGCGCTGGCTTTGCCCGGCGTGGTTCGGGTGTTGACGGCGGCGGATATTCCGGGCCAAAACAACACCGGCCCGATCCTGCCTGACGAACCGCTGATCCCGGCCGAACGGGTTCTCTATTACGGGCAGGCGGTGGCCTGGGTGCTGGCCGAAGACGAGGCCACAGCAATCACCGCCGCCAGCCTGGTGGCGGTGCGCTATCAGGCACTGCCGGCGCGGCTTGGTATCGAGGCCGCGATCGCCGATCAGGCCTGGCATTTTCCGCCGGCGCAGGTGCAACGCGGCGATGCGACGACGGCCTTGGCAGCGGCAGCATTCCAACTAGCGGGTGAAGTTGCCAGCGGTGGCCAGGATCATTTTTATCTGGAGACGCAGACCAGTTGGGCCAGTTTCGATGCGGCCGGCAATATTCTCGTGACCGCTTCCACCCAGCACCCGAGCGAGACCCAGATGATGGTGGCGCAGGTGCTCGGCATCGCCGCGCATCGGGTGATCTGCCGGTGTCTGCGGATGGGTGGTGGCTTTGGCGGCAAGGAGACCCAGGCAAATCCGTTTGCCGCGCTCGCGGCGCTGTCGGTGCAGCTCAGCGGTCGGCCGACGCGGATCAAATTGCGCCGCGCCCTGGATATGCAATTGACCGGCAAGCGCCATCCTTTTTTGAGCCGTTACCAAGTCGGTTTCGATGGCGACGGCAGGTTGTTGGCGCTCAAGGCCGAGCTGTACGCCGACGGCGGCTGGAGCGCCGATCTATCGCCGCCGGTGCTGATGCGGGCGATGGTGCATATCGACAACGCCTACTTCATTCCGCATGTCGCCGTCACTGGCTATATCGCCAAGACTCATCTGCCGTCGAACACGGCGTTTCGTGGTTTTGGCGGGCCGCAAGGGATGCTGGTGGCGGAAGAAATCATTGATCGGGTGGCGCGTTTCCTCGGCCTGCCGGCGGATCTGGTGCGCGAACGCAATTTTTATTGCGCCGACCAAACCCCGGATCGCAACACCACCCACTACGGCCAGCCGGTGGTCGATAACCACCTCGCCGACCTTTGGCAGCAGCTCAAAACCAGCAGCGATTTTGAGCGACGCCGTGCGCAGATCAACGCCGACAACGCCAGCATCAGCGAGCGCAAACGCGGCATCGCGATCACCCCGGTCAAGTTCGGCATTTCCTTCAACAAGACCGACTACAACCAGGCCGGTGCGCTGGTGCTGATTTATACCGACGGCAGTATCCAGCTCAATCATGGCGGCACCGAAATGGGTCAGGGCCTGCACAGCAAAATGCTGGCGGTGGCGGCGCGCGTGCTTGGCGTATCGGTGGATCGCATTCGAGTCATGGTCACCAGCACCGACAAGGTGCCGAATACTTCGGCCACCGCCGCCAGCAGCGGTGCCGACTTGAACGGCCAGGCGGTGAAGGCCGCCTGCGAAATCCTGCTGGCGCGCCTGCGCCCGATCGCGGCGGCGGCATTGCACGGCGCCGAAAGCGAGGTTCGCTTTCAGCACGATCAAGTGTTTCTGGCCAACGCCCCGGCCAACACCTTCGGCTTTGGCGACTTGGTACGCGCCGCTTACAGTGCCCGCGTCAGTCTCGCTGCCACCGGCTACTACCGCACGCCGGGCTTGAGCTGGGACGCCGCGCGCGGCTACGGTCATCCGTTCTATTACTTTGCTTACGGTGCCGCCGTCAGCGAGGTCGAAGTCTGTGGCTATACCGGCCGCCACCGCTTGCGGCGGGTGGATCTGTTGCACGATGTCGGTGAGTCGCTGCTGGAAGGCATTGATCGCGGCCAGATCGAGGGCGGCTTTGTCCAAGGCATGGGCTGGCTTACCTGCGAAGAATTGCGCTTTGGCGATAATGGTCGGCTGCTCACCGATGCGCCCAGCACCTACAAGATTCCGACCCTGGGCGAAGTGCCTGAAGACTTTCGGGTAAACCTGTACCAACGCCGCAGCGCCGTCAGCACCGAGGTCATTTTCGGCAGCAAAGGGGTCGGCGAGCCGCCGCTGATGTTGGCCTTGAGCGTGCGCGAAGCGATTCGCGAAGCGGTCGCGGCGTTCGGCTCTTCAGCGCAGGTGGCGTTGGCATCACCGGCCACGCCGGAAGCCATTTATCGCGCCATTACTGCCGTCCGTGGCCACTGAAAACGCGCCCAACCACCAACCGCCGACCGCCACGCAGCAATGAACGAACGACTTTATGCACGTCTGGTGAGCTGGCTCGGCGATGACCCCGTGGTCGTCGCCAGTGTGATCGACAGCCGCGGCGCAACCCCGCGCAAGGCCGGCAGCAAAATGTTGATCAGCGCCCACAGCACTGCCTTCAGCATCGGCGGCGGCCTCGCCGAAGCCCGCGTCATCGCCGCCGCGCGCGCGCTGCTGGCCAGCGGCGACCCAGTCGCCATGCCACTGACCATTGATCTTGGCGGCGGTAGCGACGCCGTCGGCATCTGCGGCGGCAGCATGCAACTGGCCCTGCGGCGCTGGGCCGGCAGCGACGACCGCGCCCGCGCCCAACAGATTGCCAACGCCCTCCACAGCGGACACCGCGTTGGGCTCTCCGCCGCCGAACTCGGCAGCAGCGACGCTGGCGCCACCCTTGCCCCCGATGATCGCCTGCTGATCATCGGCGCTGGCCACTGTGCGTTGGCCTTGTACACGTTGGCGCTGACGCTGGATTTTGATCTCTGGGCATTCGCCGAAACCGCCGGCGGATTTGTCGGCAACGGCTTTGCCAAAGCCACGCAACTGCATGGCGATTACCAGCAACTCAACCGGGCGTTTGCCACCGATCGGCCGGTCTACGTGGTGCTGCTCAACCGTGCGTTTCCGCAAGATGTCGCCGCACTCGCCGCACTCAGCCAACAACAACCGCGCTTCATCGGCATGATGGGCAGCCAGCGCCGTATCCATGAAGTGCAGCAAACGCTACGCCGGCAAGGCCTGCCCGTGCCGCTGTTGCACGCGCCGATCGGCATCGAACTCGGCGCCGAAACGCCGGAAGAAATTGCCGTCAGCATCCTCGCGCAATTGATCCAGCAGCGCCGCCAACCGCCTGCTTCGAGCGCGCGGTTGCATGGCGGCAAGTAATGCTTCCGGTTCGCGCCATGATTCACCGTCGATCTGGACGCCGATAACCTTGACTCAGGGCCAATCCCTGGTCATGCAAACGTCGGCGCATTGGCAATCGGCTGACCGGTAACGTAGGGGAAGTCGAAACCGCCACCGTAATCATCCAAGACATTGCTTGGCAGCAATCGGTTGTTGACCAGTTGTGCCTTGACCGCCAATTCCGCAACACCGAAATGCTCAGCAGCCCGATCAATGGCATCTGCTGAAAAATCGCCGGACAGAAAGTTTTCCAACGCTTGCACTGGACATAAAAACTCCGCTGCAAACGCCCGCTGCAGCTTCTGTCTCGCCGTTTTCGCGTCAGTGACCGGTAGCCACACGTCATCATGGTCAGCACTAAGGTGGTCGCACATAAAACGGGCAAGTTCGAAACGGCGTCCTGGCTTGTTGCGTTTTCTAAGTAAAAATTTCAGCTCGGCTGAATTGCCATTGCGAATCGCCACTCCCAGTGGCGCGCGCGCCGAAAGATCAAAATCAAAAGCTTGATCCGGTTGCAGTCCGACGAGCCCGCAGATGAGCTCATCCGATGCCGCCGACCCGTTCAAACTTACCGCGCTTCGAACTTGCCGTGCCAAATCGCGGCCCCGTTGCCAAACCGGCACCGCACGATCCATCGTTATGCTGGCGGTGCTCAAGGGCAAGTTCATTTGTCCAGTGATGCCAGATCCTTGAGAAAACGCGACTACCCGATCCAAATCCGCGCCCGGATCCAGCGACGTGCAGATTGAAGCAATCTCGGCCGTCGCGGAAGCGCCGACTTCGGAAACCAGGCAGTCGAGGCGAGCCAACAATTGATCAGCGCAGCCATCTGGATCGAAACCGAGCATGGCTTCGAGGCGGCGCAGTGCAGCAACGCTGGTGTCGGCACGTTCTTGGACAACTTCAGCCCAAACATCGTGCAATTCTGTGTGCGCTACGCCGACCGCATCCAATCGCGAAATTACGCAATCAATAAACTCGTCCACCGCCCGCTCAAACGACGAGACCGACAGGATTTGATGAGCGTTGGTCAAATAGCGCACTGACGCCTTTGACTCGGGCACCGATTGGGTCGCCCAGACTTGCACGTCCTCGCCATCTGCCGCGAACAACATTCTTGGCCAAACGTAGCCATATCCCGCCGCACTCAATTCATGCGCCATCCGCCATGATCTGGTCGGCGCCGACAGCGGCAACGGCTCGTAACGGAGCCGCCACCAAGACGACGCCAGCCACAGCGCCAGCGGATACGCCGAGAGTCTCACCTCATCGCGGATGGTGCGTGACCACTCGTCTTGATTGCGCGTGATGACATCCGCACCGAGCTCAATCCTCAGCATCGCCGAGGTCTGCCGTACTTCGATGGATTCGTGCAGCGCCGACTCCCATTGAGGACGAATAACCAAATTGGTCATGGTTGCCCCCACCTTTCGATTACTTCTTCAGCCAACGGATCTTCTGGCAGCATCGGGTAGCCGTGATAGGTGCCAACGGCAGCATTTTCGAGCATCGCTTCCAGCGCCAAGCCATGGCCAGTTACCGCCCAAATGTTCTGCGGCCAGCCGTTGCGTTGTTGGCAGCTCACCAAACCTCGCCGCAGTCCCTCGCGCAACAAATTAACGGCATCGCTGCGCAAGAAAATTGCGGCGTTATCGCACAATGACTTTCCCTGTCTGGGAAGACTCGGCGGCTTCAGCCCGAAATCTCCCGGATTGCGTTTGTGCTCAGGATTGCCGCCGTAGGTTACCGCATCGGCCAGTGTTGCAAGCCTGCTGGTTGATTCCAGTTCGTTTGATTTCGGCTGGAGTTGACGCTTCGGGTTTGGCGTACGTCTCGGTCTCATAGTCGAAAATCTTACCTTAAGTTGAGGAAACCGCCCTCGGACTTGCAGGAAATGGGCGCAACCGTGCGGTGACCCGGTCGTTGGTTAGGCGTTGTAAATCATTAAAGGTGGCGGATTGCGAAGGATTTTGCCCCGTCTGCAAGGCGCGCAAAGGGACGCATAGTTCGACTATGAAACCCTTTGCGCAACGAAGCAGACGGGGCAAAAGACCAGCAAGATGGCACCTTTAATGATTTACAACGCCTTAGAACGTGTCGGGCTGACCGAACCGCCTCAACCCAGCCGTCGATGCGAGTGGATCGACATCAGCAAACCAAATCCCGCCAGCAGGCTGACGGCGCTGGTTCCGCCGTAACTGATCAGCGGCATCGGTACGCCAACCACCGGCATCAGGCCGGCGATCATGCCGCCGTTGACCATCACGTAGACGAAGAAAGTCATGCTGAGCGAGCCGGCCAGCAGGCGCGACCAGCTATCCCGCGCGTTCGCTGCGATCCACAGGCCACGGCCGATGATGAATAGATAGACGGCGATCAGCGCGGTGACGCCGAGCAATCCAAACTCCTCGGAGAACACGGCAAAAATAAAGTCGGTGGTGTGCTCGGGCAGAAAATCGAGACGGGCCTGGGTCGAGTCCATGAAGCCCTTGCCGAACAAGCCGCCGGAACCGACCGCGATTTTCGACTGGATGATGTTCCAGCCGTTGCCCAGGGGATCGGCTTCGGGGTCCAGAAACATGCGCACGCGATTGCGCTGATACTCGTGCATGAAGTGCCAGAACAGCGGCACCGAGGCGGCGCCGAGACCGAGCAACAACAGGATGCGACGCCAGGCCAGACCGGCCAGAAAAACGACGAATACGCCGCTGGCGCTGACCAGCAGGGCGGTGCCCAGGTCCGGCTGTTTGGCGATCAACAAAGCCGGTACCGCGATCAGCAGACAGCTGACCCACAAGTCACGCCAGCGCGGCGGCAGCGCGCGTGTGTGCAGGTACCAGGCGACCATCATCGGCAGCGCCAGCTTGGCCAGCTCGGCCGGTTGAAACCGCAGCAATTTCAGGTCCAGCCAGCGATTGGCACCACGGCCTTCGCCGAGCAACAACACCAGCACCAGCAGACCCAAGGTACCGAGATAAAACCACGGCGTGAGCATGCGAAACCACATCGGCGGCAGCCGCGAGAACACCAGCAATACCGCGAAGCCAAAGCCCAGTCGCAGTGCCTGATTGAGCACTTGCTGCGGGTCTTCGGCGCTGGCGCTGAACAGCACCAGCAGGCCCACCGTCGCCACCAGCAACAGCGCGCCAAGCAGCGGCAAATCCAGCCGCGAGCGCTGCCACCAACGTTGCCAACGCCGCCGGATGGCGCCGAGCAGGTCACGATCAATCATCGCGCTGGCTCCGCAATCGGCTTAACCTCAGCAGCGGGCGCTAGCGGCGCCGAGGCCGCCGACGCCGGCACCGGACTCACCCAGGGCGGCGCCGCCGCGCCGAGCAAATAGACATCAAGAATATGGCGCGCAATCGGTCCGGCGGCCCGCGAACCGCTCTCGCCGTGTTCCACCACCACGACCACCGCAATGGTCGGCTGTGCCGCCGGTGCATAGGCCATGAACAGCGCCTGATTGCGAAAACTCTCCGGCGCGTTCAAGTTGCCGCTGGCGCTGCGCTTGGCGCTGGTGACGCGCTGCGCCGTGCCACTCTTGCCAGCAATCTGATACGGCGCGTTGGCGCCGACCCTGCGCGCCGTTCCGGTCGGCCCGTGCATCACCGCCACCATGCCGTCGTGGACTGCCGCCAGATGCGTCGCGTTGCCGATCAACGGTGCGCCCTGGGCCAACGCCGGCACCGGCACAATGACAGCGTCAAAACTGGCCTGGGTCGCCCGCAACAGGTGCGGTCGATGGTGGATGCCATTGCCGGCCAGCGTCGCCAGTGCGGCCGCAAGCTGGATCGGGGTGACTACCCAATAGCCCTGGCCAATCCCCGAGATGACGGTTTCGCCGGGGTACCAGGCCTTGCCGTAGCGCGCCTGCTTCCAGGCACGCGAGGGCAGCACGCCAACCGCCTCGCCATTCAAATCAATGCCGGTGGCCTGGCCGAAGCCAAAGCCCGCCAGATAGCTGCTGAGCCGATCAATGCCCAGATCATTGGCCAACTGGTAGTAGTAAGTGTTGACCGACTGCGCCAGCGATTCGTGCAGATCGATGCGGCCGTGACCGCCTTTTTTCCAGTCGCGATAGCCTTTGGCCTGGCCCGGCAAATGAAACTCACCGGTGGAAAACACGGTGTCACTGGGGGTGCGTACACCGAGCTCCAATCCGGCCATGGCGATAAACGGTTTGATCGTCGAACCCGGTTCGTAGCCGCCGAGCAGGGTGCGATCGAACAACGGGCGTCGGCTCGCCGCCAACAAATCGGTGTAGTTCTGCCGCGAAATGCCGTTGACGAACCAGTTCGGATCGAAGCTCGGCTGGCTGACCATGCACAACACTTCGCCGTTGTTCGGGTCGATCGCCACGGCGACCCCGGGGCGGCCCTCGAACGCGGCAATCGCCGCCTGTTGCAGGCGCGCGTCCAGCGCCAGATAAAGATTCTGTCCGGGCTTCGGCGCGACCCGGCCGAGCACGCGCAAGGCGCGGCCCTCGGCGTTGGTCTCGACCTGCTCGTAACCGACCTGGCCGAGCAGGCGATCCTCGTAATAACGCTCGATGCCGGTTTTGCCGATGTGGGTGGTGGCGCTGTAGCGCGGATCGTCGAGGCGTTCGCGATCTTCGGTGCCAATGCGGCCGACATAGCCGATGACGTGGCCGAGATCGGCGCCGAGTGGGTAAAAGCGTTTCAGATAGGGCACCACTTCCACGCCCGGAAACCGATAGCGATTGACCGCGAACCGCGCCACTTCTTCTTCGCTCAAATGAAACTTGATCGGCAAACTGTGAAACCGGCGCTGGCTCTGGCGCAATTGCCCGAAGCGTTCCAGGTCTTCTGGATCGATGCGGATTACCGCAGTGATGGCAGCGACCGTCGCCATCACATCACCGGCCTGCTCGGGAACGATTTCGAGGCGATATTCCAATACGTTTTCGGCGAGCAACACGCCGTTGCGGTCGTAGATCAAACCACGGCTCGGCGGCAGCGGCCGCGACTTGATCCGGTTTTGTTCCGCCGCCGTGCTCAAGCTGCTGTGCTCGATCACCTGCAACCAGCCGTAGCGTGCGATCAGCACCAGCAAGGCCAGCACGATGATCGCGAAACCCTGCGCCGCTCGCCGCTTGAACAACACCGACTCCAGCGCCACGTCTTTGAGCAGCACCGGGCGGCGGCGCGACCAGAGGGTTTTCATGACGACGCTTCGCGCGGGCGTGATCGGCGGCGCAAGTCATCGAGCATCAAAAACCACCAGGGCCAGAGCAGCGCCGCCACCAGCGGCGCCAACCAATAGCGCCAATCGACCACGGTGGCGCCGACGAAACTTCGCAGCATCAGCGTCAACAGGCTATCGTTGAGCAAGATCGCCAGCACCGCCAGCGTCTCTTGCCACATCGGAAAAAAGCGCATGCGGGCGCGAAAGCGCAACACGATAAAAGCCATCGCCACCAGCCGAAACGCGTGTTCACCGGCCAGCGTTCCAACCAGCACATCGGCCACCAGACCGAGCCCAAAGGCGCGGCCCATGCCCATGCGTTCGGGGGCTTCCAGCGACCAATAAATCACCAGCAGGCCAAGCCAGAACGGCCGCCATGGTCGCAGCGCCTCGGGCAGCGCAATCACCATCAGCAGCAACCCGAGCAACAGGCTCGACCAGAACAACAAAACGCCCTCGCGCTGGCGACTCACGGCTGCGGCTCCGGCGCGCTGGCGGGGGCATCGGCCGCAGTGGCCGGTGGCGGCGGTGGATCGGCAATCTGACTGAGCAGCAACACCTGGTTGCCGCGCGTCAAGCCGGCGTTTGGGGTCGCTTCGGCGATGGCAAAGGTGGCGCTGTCATCCCCGCGCACCTGGGTCACCGTCGCTACCGGAATGCCGGCTGGAAAATGACCACCAAGGCCGGAAGTCACCAGTTCGTCACCGGCGCGAATATCCGCACTGAACGGGATGTAGGGCAATTCCAGGCGATCCACCTCGCCGCTGCCATAAGCCACCGCGCGCAAATCATTGCGTACCACGCGCACCGGTACGGCATGGCCGGGATCGGTAATCAAAATCACTTCGGCGTGATCTAAGTCGGCGCGACTGACTTGGCCAATCAGTCCATGCGCGTCCATCACCGCCTGACCCACCGCCACGCCACTGGCGCTGCCGAGATCAAGCAACAGCCGATGCCGGTACAGGCCGAGATCGACTTCCACCAACTCCACCAACTGCGCCTGCAAATGCAAGCGCGCGCGGGCGTCGAGCAATTCGCGCAAGCGGCTGTTTTCTTCCTGCAAGGGACCCGACTGGGTGAGTCCGGCCTGGGCGCGCAACAACTGTTCGCGCAGCGCGGCATTTTCTTTCACCAATTCCAGGCGTTCGGCGCTGGCGTCGCGCAGGCTGCGTGCCAACCGCACCGGCGCCGTGGCCAGCCAGTAAGCCGGTGCCGACAGATTTTGCGCGTAGGCGCGCACCGCCACCAAGGCGGCGCTGCGGTAATCGGCGGTCATCAGCGCGGCCGCCAGCGCCAGATAACCGATCAGACGCAATGAGCCCGAAGCTTGCTCGGCGAACAACGGCGCACTATCGACGGACGGCGGCATCGGCGGCGGCCAACATCAACGACGCATCGAGGCGCGCGCGCGCCGGGACACCGCCAGCGGCCAGCCGATCCGCGTCACCGACACCGGCAGTCGACCGCAGCGGGCGGTTGCGGTCGGCTTATTCCGGCGAGAAGAATTCATTGCCGTGCTGGTCGATCAGTTCCAGCGCACGACCACCGCCGCGCGCGACGCAGGTCAGCGGGTCGTCCGCAACGTGCACGGCCAAACCGGTTTCGGCAGAAATCAACCGGTCCAGATCGCACAGCAAGGCACCGCCGCCGGTCAACACGATGCC
>PEUI01000182.1 GCA_002785585.1 Lysobacterales bacterium CG02_land_8_20_14_3_00_62_12 | reverse complement strand
TGCCTTCATCAGCCAACAAATCCCGCATCAATATCAGCCGCTCGTAGATCATGCTGATAAACGAATCCGCGCCGCGCCCCCAGGTGTCGCGGTAGGCGATCTGCTCCAGCAGGTTTGGTTCCTTGTGGAAGGTCTCGCCGCCGATCTCGATGTCCATGGAAAAATCCGCACCGACATCGAACGGCGGATCGATGTAGATCAGCTTAAGGCCACCGGCATCCTCGATCTGTTTGCGCAACGCGCCAGCCTTCAGTGAAGACAGAATCAGTTTGTTGTCGACCTAGATCAGCTTGTTGGTCCAGCCCTTGAGCTGCCGTCCGCGAGTATCGAACAGATCCTCCTGCGACTTGGTTTCCGCGCGCGGTTCGTCGATATGTTCCAGCGTCTGGAACGGCAGCACCGTGGTGCAAACATCCGCCGTTTTGCCATTCCACACCAGTTCCACTTCGCGCTTGTCCTCGAACAGCAGGAAACGGTACTTTTCGGGCAGCGCCTTGCCGGCCTGAATCAGCTGAATCAGGTCGCGCTTCTCGGCGTCGGATAATTCGTAGGCGGATTTGCTCGGTTTGCTCATGGCGATACCGGAAGAGGTGGCAATGCGTCGAGCTGGCGGGCCACGGTCTGCCCGGCGACGATCAGGTCCGCGACCAGGCGCTCGTTGATGTTCAGGTCGCCCTCGTATTCGCCGAGGTTGCGCACATCGTGGCACTTGGACAGCACGCGCCAGACTTCCGGCCCCAGCCCCAACGTGTGCGGAAGCACCTGGAACACGAGGTAACGATGTTGTGGGCGATAGCCGCTGTAGCGCAGGGCGGCCAGGCACAAGGCATGCGCCGCGTTGTAGGCCAGGTCGAAACGACTTTCCAGCGCCAGTCCGGCGACTGCGGCATCTTGCAGTCGTGCCTTGCCGCTGCGCAGCAAGCCGGCGAATTCTTTTGCGTCGGGCGGCTCCGCAGTTAGCGGCATATTCGGCCCGGACAGGTTCTCAAGCGGCGAGGTCATGCTCGCCTCCCAGCACCCAGACTTTCGGCTGCGCCATCACGCGGACGAAAAAGGCGTTTTTTGTCTCCAGCCCCTTGGCCAGTTCCTCGCGCGTATGCAGGGTCGGGTTGACGCTGCGGCCCAGTCGGTGCGTCGCACTGGCCAAGGCCCTGAATACGTCCGAATAGGTTAGCGCCTCGCTGATGATCATCAGGTCGATGTCGCTGCTGGCGGTATCGCTGCGTTTGGCGATCGAGCCGTAGACGAAGGCCGCGATGATTTTCGCGGTGAACGGCGCCAACGCCTGGCGCAGCGGTTCGGCCAGGCCGACAGTTTTGCGGGCGATGCCGGTCAACTCGTCGAATATCGGCGCCTCGGGGTTGGCCTGGTAGTGCTTTTGCGTGCCCAGGCGCCTGGTGGTGACCAGACCGGATTGTTCGAGGCGGGTCAGCTCGCGCTGGACCGCGCCGGAACCGCTTTCGGCCAGTGCGATGAGTTCTGTGGCGAAGAAGCTGCGATCTGGCTGGCCGAATAGCAAGCCGAGCACCCGCTGCTGGGTGGTGGTGAACAGCGCATCGGCAAGCCCGGTGGCACGAGGTGTGCGCTTCATGGTCGATGGTCTCTTTAACATACCCATATTGGGTATAAGCATACCCACATTGGGTATATCTGTGAAAGTGCCGACATTCACTTCTGGTACTCCCCGAAGCCCGCTACCAACGCGGCGAAAGACGTGGGTGGATTGCGCTCGTAGCCGCCCTGGTCGACGTAGACAAAGCGGTAGCGCGGTCCGCCTTCAGCCTGGCTGGCTTCAGTGGCATCGGCAGACCACTGCCGCAGGCGATTCATTTTTTGCGGCAGGTCGAGTTCCTCTCGACCCTTGGTCTCGATAATCCAGACTGTACCGTCTGGGGTCTTGACGATGAAATCCGGGACATAGTTGGACAGGTCGCCGTTGGCACGCACATAGTCGATCTTGAAACCCACGGCGAGGTAGTTCTTGGCGAAGCTGACTATGTCGGGTGCCTCGTCGAGAAAGCGGGCGAATTTCAGTTCGAAACCACCGGCGTTCGGCTCGCCGACGATCTTGCTGAAGACCGACTTTTTCGCCTGCAGGTAGTCGCGGTTTTCCGTCCGGAACGGACGGGTCTCGCGCAAGCGAATGCGATCTTCGATGCGCGAGCTGCCCTTGTCCTGCACGGTCAGGGCATTGATCGCGGACTTGAAACTATCGAAGACGATTTTGCTCGCGTCGGACTCGGACAGGTTGCGCAGCACTACTGCATTCTCCAGATCGACCGGCGAGGATTCGAACAGGTGTCCGGCGATGAATTCCTTGACCTTGGGGTAGAGCAGGTCATAACCGCCGACCAATCGCAATTCTTTCAGCAGCTGCTTGGCAAAGAACGCAATTACGGAGCGATAGTCAGCGGGGCCAGCAGTGTCGAGCTGGATGGTGTGATGAATCTCATCGTCAAGCATGGTCTTGAACACGATCTCGCGTGTTTGCTCGGGCGTGAACGGCTTGAGCGGCAGCTTGCCGTTTTTGAAGCTCGAAGGATCGAGGTTGCCCAAGTCTTTGAACTCGCGGTTGAACCGGCGCGACAGCTTGGGCAGTTCGATATCGAGTGCGTCGAGGTCCTTGTCGGTATTCTCGCTGTCGACTTCCACGATCAGTGAGTCTTTGCGGACGGCACCCTTGCCCATTGGCACGCGCTCCAGCTCAACGCCCTCGGTCTTGATCGACTCGACAAACTCCATAAAGGCTGGCGTGCCCATCGGAGCACCGGACACCCACTTTGCAGGCGAA
>PEUI01000365.1 GCA_002785585.1 Lysobacterales bacterium CG02_land_8_20_14_3_00_62_12 | reverse complement strand
ATCTTTCACCCACATATTCCCTCCAAGGTGGCCATCGACACCGGTCTGGCGTCGCTCCAAACGACCGGCAGTGTCAGCAATTGCTGACCGGCGGCCATTGATCGAGGTCAAGTCGGCGTCATTTCAGTGGCGCCCGCCGATCAGTCGCGCAAGTCGGCGTATTCCGGGTGCCGTTGGATAAACACGGCGGCGTAGGAACACTGCGGCACGACTTTGAGCTGATCGCGCCGGGCCCAGTCGAGTGCGGCGCGGGTCAGGGCAGCGGCAATGCCTTGGCCGACGACGGCATCGGCGACGCCGGTGTGGGTGATGGTGATGACAGCGCCGTTGCGCTGATAGTCGAGCACGCAATCGTGGCCGTCGACGTGGACCAGAAAGCGCTGGTTTTCCGCCTGGTGCTGGATGCGCCAAGCGCTGGCATGGGTGTTCATGGTGAGTGGATCGGTTCGGGCCAGGGCATTCAATCGGCATCCGGCGGCAACGAGAGCGTGCGGCGTATTTCGTCGGAAACAAAACCGACCGCGCCACAATGACGGGCTCCGGGGATAACGGCAGTATCGAACAATTCTTCGATCACCCCGGAGAGGCGCAATTCATGCACCACGTCGCCACGTTTTAGATCGATGACGACCACCGCGCAGCGTGCCGCGACACCTCGTTTGACCAGCTCCGCATCGAGCTTGAGATCGGAAAAAGTGCGGTTCTGCCGTTGCGCCGACAAACCGACCACGGCGTAGTTGCCGATGAAAGAAAGTCCGCGCAGAAAACCGGGGCAAAACGCCACCGGAACGAAGCGGCCACTGGCCAGATCGACCTGACCAAACTCGCCGCTGCCGGCATTGAGCAGCCACAACTTGCCGCCGTGCCAGCGCGGAGAATGCGGCATCGACAGACCGCTACAAACGATTTCGTTGGCGACCACATCGATCACGATGCCGCCATCCAGGCGATGCTCGCGCCAGCCTTCGTTGGCATCGCTCTGGGCAACACAGGTGACGTAGCCCGGCGCGCCGTCGCGCATCGCCAAGCCATTGAGATGGCAGCGGTCTTCCGCCGCCAGTTTGGAAATGAACGGCGGCCGCCACAGCGGTTGAAAGCTGAATTGCGGGTCGGGCCGGGCCAGGCAAGAAAACAGGGTACTGACAAAAACCGGGTTGCCGGCAGCATCGACGGCAACATCATGCACATCGATATCGCCGGTGGTGTAGGCGACTTGTGGCACGTAGTAGCGATCCATCAGGCCGTGACGCTCGCCGACCTTCAGGGCATTCTCGAACCGCCACAATTGCCAGAGTGTCGCCACCCACAGCGATTGCCCGTGCACCGCCATGCCCATCACCCGCGCCAGGGTGCGGTTGAACACCGCCAGCTCGCCGCGCTCATTGAGCCCGATGAAAAACAGTTTGCCGGCCTGATAGGTGGTGAACGCCAAGCTGGCGTTTTGTTCGGCCAGCCAGGAGACAAACAAGCGCGACGCGGTGATTTCAAATTTGGGTTCGTTGCTGGTTGAGGTCATGCACAATTCCGCAGTGAGTGATCGGCCATGGTAGCGCGCTGGCCACGACCAGGAACCAGGCCGTGCAAAGTCGGCGCTGTGCGTGTAGACTAGCGCTTATTAACACCGTTAGTCAAAGGTAGTAAGCGATGGACAAGCGCAAGACGCTTTCCGCTGCAGCGTTGCGATCCACCGCAGTGGCGCACGCCAACTACGCTGCCAGCGCTCGCCATAGCAAGGTTTCAGGCGTCGCCGAACCGCAGCCAGGGGGCGCAGCACGGGTATTTCAGCCCGGCCACAGCGGCGCTGATTTCGCTGTCATCCAGGCGGCATTGAGCAGTTTCGTGCGTGATCGCCCCGGTGGCGCCCTATCGCAATCTGGCAGCTTGTGCCCGGAATCCAGTCTCAGCAGCGGCGAGCTCGAAGCCCTCCGCCAAGTCGGTCTGCAAACGACTGCCAGCACCGCCAGCACGGCGGCCAAAGCCCGCGAGCGCGCCCTGCATGGATTTTTTGCGCTAATCGAAAACAGCGCCAGCACCGCCAGCGTGGCTGAGCGACTCGGTGTCGTCGCCAGCCGCATCCGCCAGCGCATTCGCGAGCGGTCCCTGTATGCATTCGAAGTCGGCGGCGAGCACCGCATTCCGCTGGATCAATTTGTCGGCAAGCGCGAACTCCCCGGCTTGAAAGAAGTCTTGAGCGCGCTACCGGAGGATATGCAGCCGGTGGAGTTCAGCTACTGGCTGAATACGCCGATCGCCGCCTTGCAGATCGGCCGCACGAAGCGGCTGTCACCACGCGATTGGCTGCTGCAAACCGGCGACACCCGGCCGCTGCTGGCGTTGGCCGCCGAACTCTAGCATCCGCTGATGGCCAAGTTTCCCGCAGCGCCGACGCTGGCGACGCTGACCGCGATCTCGCCGTCATTGCGGCGTCTGCCCGCTGGCACCGTGCTGGCGCGGATCTATTGCGCGGGCGGTGAGCATCCAGTGGCCTGGAATCAGTTTCGCCAGTTCGGGCCCGGCGCGGCGCGCTTCGATCATCACTTGGCCGACGCCGATGGCAATCCCCAGCAGCAAGACCGCGCCATCCTCTATGCGGCGGTCGCGGCGCGCACCTGCATTGCCGAGTTTTTTCAGGCGCATCGAATCATCAACAAGCACCGCCATGCACCCTGGCTAACGGTGTTCGCACTCGCCGCAGACCTGAATCTGCTCGACTTGAGCGGCAATTTCGTCACCCGCATTGGCGCCTCCACGGCGCTGCATTCCGGGCCACGCGCCCGCGCCCGGCAATGGGCACAGGTGCTCTATCAGGCTTACCCGCAGGGCGCGGGCATCGTCTATGCCGCATCGATGGATGGCAATGCGCCGGCGCTGGCACTGTGGGAGCGCGCCCAGTC
>PEUI01000161.1:2713-2950 GCA_002785585.1 Lysobacterales bacterium CG02_land_8_20_14_3_00_62_12 | reverse complement strand
ACCAACCCAGCGCAAGGCAAAGCGGCGGCAAGCCGCCGCACTCCAAACGAATGTACGGTGGATAAGCAGCGAATCTGGTTCAGATGACGGACGACGGAAGGTGGATGCGCTGCGCTTATCCACCCTACACCAGCTTGGCCGCTACCCAAGCACGGACACCGGCAATCGCTGCGGCCACCGCCGGGCCATCGTCGCCGCCGCCCTGGGCCAAGTCCGGGCGACCGCCGCCTTTGCCAC
>PEUI01000161.1:0-2691 GCA_002785585.1 Lysobacterales bacterium CG02_land_8_20_14_3_00_62_12 | reverse complement strand
GATCAAGTCGCCGGCCTTGATCTTGCCCAAAGCCGCGCCATGCACACCCGCAATCAGCGCGACTTTGCCCTCGCTGCCAGATGCGAGCAGCACCACGCAATCCGACAACACGGCCTTCAGTTGATCGACACCCTCACGCAGTGCTTTGGCATCGAGGCCATCGATGCGCGCTGCCACCAGTTGAATGCCCTGTAACTTATTCGCCTGGGTAGCGAGTTCGGCCCACGCCGTGTTCGCCGCTTTGGCACGAAACGATTCGAGCTCGCGCTCGAGTTCGCGCTGCCGCTCGAAGACCCGCTTCAGCTTGTGCGGAATATCCGCGCCGGTGGTGCAGAGCAGATCCGCCACTTCACCGAGCCGGCCTTCATGCTCGGCGATCCATGCCTCGGCGGCGGCGCCGGTCACCGCTTCGATTCGGCGCACGCCCGCCGCCACACCGGATTCTGCAATGATCTTCAACAAGCCGATATCACCGGTGCGCTGGGCGTGGGTACCGCCACAAAGTTCGGTGGAAAACTCACCCATTTTCAACACCCGCACGCGCTCGCCGTATTTCTCGCCGAACAGCGCCATCGCGCCAAACTCGATGGCTTCCTGCATGCCCATTTGCAGCGTTTCAACGGCCACGTTGCGCCGGATTTCGGTGTTCACCAAGCGTTCGATGCGTTGCAGATCGGCGGCGGCAATCGGCTGAAAATGGGAGAAATCGAAGCGCAGCCGATCCGGCGCCACCAGCGATCCTTTCTGGCTGACGTGATCGCCCAAGACCTGCCGCAGCGCGGCGTGCAGCAGGTGCGTGGCGCTGTGATTGAGCACCGTCGCCTGCCGACGTTCGGCATCGACCTGCGCTGCAATCGACCCGCCGACCTGGAGCGGCGCCCCCACCCAACGGCCAACATGGCCGTGAAAGGTACCGGCCAGTTTGATCGTTTCCTCGACATGCATCTTGCCGTCCGCGCTATGCAATTGGCCCTGGTCGCCGACCTGGCCACCGGATTCGGCATAGAACGGCGTGCGATCCAGAATCACCATGGCGCGCTCGCCTTCCCGCAACTCCGCCGCCAGTTGGCCTTCCTTGACGATGCCGACCACTTGGAGCGCTTCGGCATCCAGCGCCGCATAGCCCAAAAACTGCGTTGCTGGCAAATCCTTCATCGCCTCGGACGACAAGGTGTGTACCGCATCGAAGCTGGACCCCGCGCGGGCGCGCTCGCGCTGTTCGTCCATGCAGCGCTCGAAGCCGACCAGATCCACGGTCAGGCCGCGCTCGCGCGCCACATCGGCGGTTAGATCCACCGGGAATCCGTAGGTGTCGTAAAGTTTGAAAGCATCGGTACCGGGAATCACGCGACTGATCGAAGGCGCGCCCACCACCGATGACGAAGCAACTGGCAGCGCTGCCACCACTTGTTCAAAGACCTTCATGCCGGTATCCAAAGTCTCGGCAAAGCGCTCTTCCTCACCTTTCAACGCCTGCTCGACCAAGCCGCGCTTGGCGTGCAATTCCGGATAAGCCTGCCCCATCAATTCATCGAGCTTGCCGACCAAGGTGTGAAAAAACAACTCGGTCTGGCCGAGCTTGTGGCCATGACGCAGCGCCCGCCGGATGATGCGGCGGAGCACGTAGCCGCGGCCTTCGTTGGCGGGCAGCACACCATCGACAATCAAAAAAGCACAGGCGCGGATATGGTCGGCGATCACCCGCAATGACGGATTATCCAGATCGCTGTGGTGGGTAGCCTTGGCCGCGGCTGCCACCAACGCCCGCATCAGATCGATGTCGTAATTGCTGTTGACGTGTTGCAACACCGCGGTCAACCGCTCCAGGCCCATGCCGGTATCGACACAGGGTTTCGGTAGCGGCGTCAAACTGCCATCGGCGGCGCGCTCAAACTGCATGAACACCAGATTCCAGATTTCGATGTAGCGGTCGCCGTCTTCTTCCGGCGATCCCGGCGGGCCACCGGCAAACGCCGGGCCGTGGTCGTAAAAAATCTCGGTGCACGGACCGCAGGGGCCGGTATCCCCCATCGCCCAGAAATTGTCGGACGCATACAGTGCGCCTTTGTTGTCGCCGATACGGACAATGCGCTCGCTCGGCACGCCCACTTCGTTGTGCCACAAATCAAACGCTTCGTCGTCGCTGTGATAGACCGTCACCCAGAGTTTCTCGGCAGGCAGACCATAGACCTCTGTCAGTAGCTCCCAGGCATAGAGAATGGCATCGCGCTTGAAGTAATCGCCGAAACTGAAGTTGCCGAGCATCTCGAAAAACGTGTGATGGCGGGCGGTGTAACCGACGTTTTCCAGATCGTTGTGCTTGCCGCCAGCGCGCAACGAACGCTGGCTGCTGGTGGCGCGGGTGTAGGACCGCTTTTCGGCGCCGAGGAACATATCCTTGAACTGCACCATGCCGGAGTTGGTAAACAGCAAGGTCGGATCGTTGCCCGGCACCAACGAACTGGACGCCACCACCGTATGCCCTTTGGACTGGAAAAAATCAAGAAACTGGCGGCGGATTTCAGCACTGGTTTTCATCGAAGGCAGACCGGACAAATGGGTAGTCGGCCATTCTAGTGCAGCGGCACGTTGATTAGGCTCGAAGTAGCTCGGCTCAAACGCTACCAACGCGGAGCCGAACTAGCACGGCCAGCGCCGCCTTCGGTCGTAGGTCGGATCAAGCGCCGTAGG
>PEUI01000188.1 GCA_002785585.1 Lysobacterales bacterium CG02_land_8_20_14_3_00_62_12 | reverse complement strand
GCACGGGCTCGAATCCGGACCGGCCGCGACCAAGGTCACCGCGATGGCGGCCGCGGCCGCCGCCATCGGCTGGCACAGCCTGCGACCGGATTATCGCGATCTGGATGCGGCCAACGGCCTGGCCGGAGCGCCGGCACGGTTGGATCGGTTGCTCGCCGCCGCGCGAGCCATCGACGGTCCGCTGGTGTTGTCGGGATCGAGTTTTGGCGCCTTTATTTCTGGCCTGGCATCGCTCAGTGTGCCGACGCGCGGCTTGTTTTTGCTCGCCCTGCCGCTGCGCCTGCTGCATTTTGATCGCGCCTTTGATTGCGCGCCGGTGCCGACCACGATCATCCATGGCTGGGATGACGAACTGATTCCAGCGCGCGCCGTGGTGGATTTTGCCGCGCAGCGCCACCTGGAATTGCACCTGGTCAACGATTCGCATCGACTGAGCGATCATGTCGAGGTCTGCGCGCGACGGCTGGCCGAGTTTCTGCAAGCGTTGCCAGCGCCGTGAACTTCTTCGCCGCCTGCCCGAAGAGTCTGGAAGAACTGCTCGCCAGCGAACTGCTCGCCCTCGGCGCCGAAACCGTCAAGCAAACCATCGCTGGTGTGCACTTTACCGGCGCCGACAACCTCGGTTATCGCGCCTGTTTGTGGTCGCGATTGGCCAGTCGCATCTTGCTGCCGCTGCTGCGCATCGAGGAGGCCGACAACGATTCCTTGTACCGCGAAGCCTTGGCGTTTCCGTGGGAAGACCACATCGACGCCGCCGGCACGCTGGCGATCGACGGCCATGGCAGCAACGAATCCCTGCGCCATTCGCAGTACGCCGCGCAACGTTTGAAAGATGCCATCTGTGATCGCTTGCGGAGCGCGCAGCAACGGCGACCGGATATCGACACGCAGCAACCCGACGTGCGCGTGCATTTGTTGGTGCGCGGCGCGATCGCCCAGATCAGTCTCGATTTGAGCGGCGCCGCCCTGCATCAGCGTGGCTATCGGCAGGGCGCCAACAGCGCGCCGCTCAAGGAAAACCTCGCCGTCGGCTTGTTGCTGCGGGCTGGCTGGCCGGAAGTCGCTGCGGCCGGTGGCGCCCTGGTCGATCCGTTTTGTGGTTCCGGCAGCATCCTGATCGAAGGCGCCAGCATGGCCGCCGATCTGGCCCCCGGCTTGCAGCGACCGTACTTCGGTTTTATTGGTTGGCGCGGTTTTGATGCGGCTGCCTGGCGCACGCTGTTGGCCGAAGCGCAGCGCCGCGCCGACGCCGGGCGCCAGACCGAGCCACCACGCTATTTCGGTTTCGATCACGATGCCAGCAGCATCAAGACGGCGCGCGCCAATGCGCTCGCCGCCGGCCTTGGCAATCTGATCGAGTTTCGTCAGCAGGCGGTCACCGCGTTGACCCCACCGGCGGGTTTTGCCAGCGGCCTGGTGCTGGCCAATCCGCCGTATGGCGAACGCATGGGTGATCCGCAATTGCTGGCCGATACCTATCGCGAGTTTGGCAACGCCCTGCACCCGGCGTTCGCCGGTTGGAAAGCCGCCTTCATCACCAGCGCAGCAGAACTGGCCCGCGCCACCGGGCTACGCTCCAGCAAGAGTTTCCAGTTCTTCAACGGCGCGCTCGAATGTCGGCTGTATGCGTTCGAGCCCGGCAGCGAACGCGCCGAGTGGCGCGCCTTCGACCCGGATCGCCCGTATTCCGAAGCCGCCCAGGGCCTGAAAAATCGCCTGCTGAAAAACCGCAAGCACCTCGACGCCAGACTCCAACGCGAAGCCATCACCTGCTATCGCGTCTACGACGCCGACCTGCCCGATTACGCTGCTGCCATCGATGTCTACGAGGGCGGCTGGCTGCACATCCAGGAGTACGCCGCACCCAAAGACATCCCCGAAGCGACCGCGCGGCGGCGTTTCAACGAACTGCTGCGGGTCGCTGGCGACGTGTTCGCCTTGCCCCGCGAACGCATCGCCGAAAAAACCCGGCTCAAGCGCGGCCGCGCCGTGCAATACCAACGCCAGGACGAACAAGGCCAGTTCCTCGTCGTCCACGAAAGCGGCCTGCGCTTTCGCGTCAATCTGTTCGACTATCTCGATACCGGCTTGTTTCTCGATCACCGCCCGCTGCGGCACCGCGTGCGGGCGTTGGCCGCGGGCAAGCGCTTCCTCAATCTGTTTTGCTACACCGGATCGGTCACCGTCTACGCGGTCGCCGGTGGCGCCACCAGCACCGTCAGCGTGGACCTGAGCTTCACCTATCTCGACTGGCTGGAAGCCAACCTGGTGCTGAATGATCTGGCCAGTCCAGCGCAGCGTCTGGTGCAGGGCGACGCCGTGCGCTTTATCCAGAACGACCCCGGTCAATACGACCTGATCTACGTCGATCCGCCGACCTTTTCCAACTCCAAACGGGCCGATGACTTCGACGTCCAACGCGATCATGTACAGCTCATCAAAGACTGCGCCGCGCACCTCGCCACCGGCGGCCTGATCTTGTTCTCCAACAACAACCGCCGCTTCAAACTCGACCACGAAGCCCTCGCCGGACTGGTCATCCGCGACATCAGCAAGCAAACCTTGCCGTTCGACTTCGCCCGCGACGCCCGCATCCACCACTGCTTCGAAATCCGCCACCCGCAAACCTGAGCGTGACAAAGCGAGACGCTGAATCTTGTTCCAGCAAGTGTCGTCGCCTGAAGCCAGGCGCTACTCAAATCCATTGGCAAACATCGGCGCATTCGGGCACTGGTTGTTGGGCCCTTGGCAGGGGTCAGCAACCCGCAGGCCAGCCAGCGGAAACTCACTGCCATCACTGGCGCCATCACCATCGGAATCAGCGATGTCGGGCCGGGTGCCAATGATCCGTTCAAAACCGTCGATCAAGCCGTCGTCATCGCTGTCGATATTCGGATAGGCGTA
>PEUI01000145.1 GCA_002785585.1 Lysobacterales bacterium CG02_land_8_20_14_3_00_62_12 | reverse complement strand
GGGGGGCAGGTCGTCATTGCTGATCGTGCCAAGACCCTGGCCATCCACCACGGTGGCACCGATGACATTGCTGACATCGACGGTGTAGGTCTCGTCGGATTCGAGCACGGTATCGCCATTAACCGTCACATTGAAGGTGGAGCTGTTGTTGCCGGCCGCGATGCTTTGGCCGGCCATGCTCTGGCCAAGGTAGTCGTTGTCGGCCGTGGTGGCGCTGCCATCGGCGGTGGCGATATCGAAAGTCACGCCACCGGCTGGTGCCGGCGCACTCAGACTGACGGTGAAGATCGCGGTCGCGGTACCAGCGTTGCCCTCGGTCACCGTGACGTCGTCGATCATCAAGTTGGGGGGCGGCAGCACGTCTTGCGGCGTTACCGATACATTGTCAATGCCGAGGCCATGATCGTTGCCGGCGTCATTGGTGTCGAACCAACGGATCCAAACTTCCTGACCCGGCGCTACTGTCATCGCGATACTCGCCGACAGCGCCGCCTGGTTGGCGACGTTGTTGCCGTCCAGCGCGGACGCAGTCGCCGTGGCGATCGGCCCGGTGAAATCGAGGGTGTTGACATCGATCCAGCCAGTGGCCGGATTGTTGGCGCCAAGGATGACCCCGGCATTGGCGATCTGGTATTGAAAATCAAGCTTTTGCGCGGTGGCATTGCCGCCATTGCGCCATTGCTCACCGGTGTAGGCCACATCCAGCGCGGCCAGCGCGGTGCCGGTGTTATTGACGTAGCGGGCGGCGTAAATCAAGTTTTTCGGTGTGCCCGAAGCCGCGCTGCCGAGCGCGCGCTCGGCGGCGGCACCAGTACCAAAACTGTAGATCGCGCCAGTATTGGTGCTGCCATCGCCAGCGCGATAGGTGCTCAACGTCCCGGCGGTCTGCGCCGCATACCAACCGACGATAACGGTGTTGTCGGTCCAAGGGTTAGCAGTACCGGAGGTAGCCAAAGTATCAAAATTCTGCGTCTGCGCTGCGCCCAGCGTAGTCAGACTGATCTGCGCACTGGCGCCGCCAGCAAACAGCATTGCCACCAACAGCAATGCCGCGGAGCAAGTCAGGGCACGGGCATTTCGAATGAACATGGAGAGATCCTGAGGGTTCGCCAATGGGCCAGGCGCTGCGCCCGGAACGCCCACTATAGCCCCAAGCCTCGCTCGCGGAAAACCCGCTGCATCGATCCCCGCCCGGGCTTCACCCTTCTTTTTTGGGAGCGCCGCTGTCGTCGCGATTACTAAACTTGCGACCATCGCGACGCTTGTCGACGCTCCCACAGCCGCGCAACAGCGCAGGACTTGTTGGCATGCGGTCTTCGATGCGCTGATCTGCGACACTGTGGCACCCAAACCTCGGCGACGCTGCCATGAGCCAGGAAAATAATTTTCGTCCGCTCGAAGCCGGCATCGAAACCGATCTGGCCGACCGCACCACTTACAGCGGCTATCTGGGACTGGAGCGCTTGCTTTCGGCGCAGCGCCCGCTGTCCCGCCCAGAGCACCACGACGAGCTGCTTTTCATCATCCAGCACCAGGTGTCGGAGCTGTGGATGAAGCTGATCATCCACGAACTCCGCGCCGCCATCGCCCATCTGCAAGCCGACGATCTTGGCCCCTGCCAAAAGATTCTGGCCCGGGTCAAGCAGATCCAGAAGCAGTTGTTCGAGCAATGGGCGGTGCTGGAAACGCTGACGCCGAGTGAATATCTGGCGTTTCGGCAGGTACTTGGTCCGGCCTCGGGATTTCAGTCGTTGCAATATCGGGCCATCGAATTTTTGCTCGGCAACAAGAACCGCGACATGCTGCGGGTGTTTGCCCACGACCCGGAAGCGCAGTCGCAACTGGCGGCCATGCTGCAAGCGCCCAGTTTGTACGACGAGTTCCTGCGCCACCTCAAGCGCCACGGCTACGCGATCCCGACCGAATGCTGCGCGCGCGACTGGAGCAACCCGTATACGCGCAACCCTGGCCTGCTGCCGGTGCTGCGCAAAATCTACGAGCATCCAGACCAGCACTGGGACGCTTACCACCTGTGCGAACAATTGGTCGATGTCGAAGAAGCGTTCCAACTTTGGCGCTTCCGTCACATGAAAACGGTTGAACGGGTGATCGGATTCCGTCGTGGCACCGGTGGTTCGTCGGGCGTGGCCTTCCTCAAGCAGGCACTGGAACTGACTTTTTTTCCGGAGCTGATCGATGTGCGTACCGAGCTGCAAGCGCACTGATTGCTGCGATGCAGCAGCAAGCAACGATTGACGTGAGCGCGGTCTCCGGCTACACCTTCGCCCCTTCGCCGGACCCTCGATGGCTTTGCTGATCGCAGCGGTCTGTTCAATTTCCACCCAAAACCTCAGGAGAGAAGTGATGTCTACCGCTGTCAGTCAGGGCGCTTTCGTGCCGCCCCCCGCAGGCGAAGTGCTCGGCCATCCCAAGCAGTTGTGGATGCTGTTCATGACCGAGTTCTGGGAGCGCTTCGCGTTTTACGGCATGCGCTGGGCGCTCACCCTGTACATCGTGGCGCAGTTTTTCGGCGGCGATGCCAGCGGCCAGGCCTATGCCAGTCGCACCTATGGCGCTTTCCTCGCACTGGTTTACGCCACCGCGATTTTTGGTGGCTTTGCCGCCGACCGGTTGATTGGCTATCAGCGCTCGATCCTGCTCGGCGCGGTGATCTCGGCGATCGGCTATTTCATGATCATGCTGCCCAACCAGGACCTGTTTCTGCTCGGCCTGGCGACGATCATTGTCGGCAATGGCCTGTTCAAGCCGAATATTTCGACGATGGTCGGCCAGCTCTATGCGCCCGCCGATAGTCGCCGTGATCGCGGCTTTACCATTTTCTATATGGGCATCAACGCCGGTGCGCTGGTGTCGCCGCTGGTCACCGGTTGGCTGGCCAGCGTGATTACCGATACGCCGATGGTGCAGAACTACAAGGCGGTGTTCTTTGCCACCGGCATCGGCATGGTGATCAGCTTGATCTGGTTCTGGTTTGGTCGCCGCAACCTTGGGGCCATCGGCCATCCGCCGAAAGATCGCGATAGCGGCAAGACCTTGCTGGCGGTCACCGTCGGTGCCGTCGTCACCATCCCGCTGGTGTACTTGCTGATGGCGAAAGCCGGTGCCACCGTGATCGCCTGGTTGCTCGGTGCCTTGTTCCTCGGCCTGGCGCTGATGTTGTTGATCGAAGCGATCCGCGAGAACTCGGCCGCCCGCGACAAGGTGATTGCGATGTTGATGCTGTTCACCTTCAACGTGCTGTTCTGGATGTTCTTCGAACAAGCCGGCAGTTCTTTCAACTTCCTGGCGCAAAATCTGGTGGATCGCAATCTGTTTGGCGGCTGGGAGTTTCCGGTGGGTTGGTTCCAGTCGGTGAATCCGGCAGCCATCGTGCTGCTGGCGCCCGTGGTTGCCGTCGGCTGGGGTTGGTTGGCGGCACGCGGCAGCGAACCATCGATTCCGCGCAAGTTCGGACTCGGCCTGTTGTTCAATGCCTTCGCCTTTTTGCTGCTGATTTTTGCGCTGCGCTCATTGGTCGGTGCCAGTGGTTTGATTCCGTTCTGGCCGCTGGTGATGGTGTATGTGCTGCAAACCGTTGGCGAACTCTGCCTATCGCCGATCGGCCTGTCGATGGTGACCAAGCTCGCACCGCTGCGCTATGTCGGCTTGGCGATGGGCGGTTGGTTCCTGTCCACCGCCATCGGCAACAACCTTTCTGGCATCTTCGCGGGCCATGTCAGCGGCGAGTCCGGCATTACCGTAGCCTCGGCGATCAGCGGCTTTACTTTCAGCTTTGCGCTGCTGCTCGGCGCCGGACTGCTGCTGTTTTTCATTGCCCCACTGATGAACAAACTGATGCACGGCGTGAAATAGACCGTCAGCACTTTGCAGCGAAAAACGGCGGCCTTGCGGTCGCCGTTTTTTTGCGTATTCGGTAGGGTGGATAAGCGTCAGCGCATCCACCAAAGTGCCCGCAGACACAGCCGTCGCGACGCTAGCGGCGCCCGGCAATATCGTGCTCCCAGCGCCGTATCGCTA
>PEUI01000008.1:2038-2914 GCA_002785585.1 Lysobacterales bacterium CG02_land_8_20_14_3_00_62_12 | reverse complement strand
TCGCGGGTGACCATCACATACGGCGGAAAACTCTGCGCCACCCCGGCCCGATGCTCCGCCGCGCCGGCCGCCAAGGTGCGCGTCAGCTCCAGGCTGCCGGTGGGCAACCTGCCATCATCGATACCACTGGCGGTCCAACCCTCGCCCGAAAATTGCAGGTAGGCCGGCGGCTCGCTGAAACGCAACGACACGGCATCTGCGGCGGCCATCCGCCAGCGGATTTCGGCGCGATGGACACCGCGCGGCAGCGCGATCCACGGACTGCCATCGGCGCCACGCCTGAGCGCGTTGACTCCGACGCCATCGAGGGTGATCGCGGTCAAGCCCAGCAGCCCCTCGTTACCCGGCAGCGGCAAGGCAATCGCCTCGGCCGCGTGCAACACCAGCACCGCGCTCAAATTGCCGCCCTCGGCGTGAACCTCGGCGCTGGCAATGCGACCGCAACGGGGGGTGCATTCCGGCAACTGGCGCAAGCGCTGGCCCAACTGATCGAGCAGCGCTGGCGCGGGCGTGTCGGCGGCCAGCGCCGGTGCCGTCGCCAGCAGTGACCACAGCAGCACACTGCCGAGCCGCCCAGCCAGCGGCAAGCGCAGACCGAATCCCATCTGCATCAAGCGCAACAGGGTCAGCGCCAACAAGGCGACGATGGCCAATCGCGCCAGTCGCGTCAGCCAGGGTGGCGACAGCAGCAGGCGCACCGTTTGCGTGGGCAGCACCGGACCGGCGACATCGATCTGATAATCGCGCCATTGCCAGCCGGGTTCACCGGCACCGGCCTGGACGATGGTGTTGCTGGCGTAACGCTTCAGCAGTTTGGGTTTGCTGTCTGCTGGCGATGCGACCGAAGCCACGTTCTCGCGCCTGCGTTCCACTTTG
>PEUI01000008.1:0-1889 GCA_002785585.1 Lysobacterales bacterium CG02_land_8_20_14_3_00_62_12 | reverse complement strand
CCCGCCGCTTCCAGTTGCGGATGCAGCGCCTGGCGAATCTGCTGCGCCGCAAACGGTACCGCCACCACCACCAGTACGATCGCCGCCAACTGCGACGCCCGTTGCAGCCAGCGCGCCAAGCGCTGATTGCGCACCAGTTCGGCCGTCGCCAAAGCCAGCCCGACCGCCGCCAGCAGGCTGAGTTTGGGGGCATCCGGCAAGTGCCAGGACAACAACAGATAGGCCACCGGCAGTAGCGCCGCCAATCGGCCAAACGCCAGCACGCACAGAAATCCGATCAGCGCGGCGATAAATACATCGAGCAGATTCCAGCGATCCAGCCAGGACTGCGCCGCCCGATCCGCGCCCGGCGCGGCGATCAGTTCGTAGGCCGGCGGCAGATGCAGCAGCGTGCTCACGCTTTCGAACGGATGCTGCCAACCGGTCAGCGGCAGCGCGCCGGTGACCATCGCCAGTCGCGTGCTTGCCGACAGCCGCAGTTCGCGATCACGCACTTCCACTCCGGTCCAACCCGGCTCGGCGCCCGCCGTAACCAGCGCTGCCAAGCCGTTTTCATCCGCGCGCAGCAATTGGTAGGGCGGCTTCAGATCCAGCCGCCAGTCGCGCAGCAGACTGCCGCTGATCTGGTCCTTGCCGGTCCAGCCGCCACCGGCGAAATCCAGCCACAGCTCGCGGCGCAGACTGAGCCGGTTCTGGTCCTGATCGGACAAGCCACGACTGCGCTCATTGACCTGCAACCGCGTCGCTGCGGTCATCGCAAACGCGGGCAGGCTGCGCCAACCGGTGGGCACCTCGGCGAGATTCGGGTCGATCTGGGCGGCACCGCTGGCGTCGGTCACCCGCAGCGACGGCATCGGCTGATAACTCCAAACCTCTTGATTCGGCCACGGCGCGCTCGCCGCCGGAATCGTCAATGCCGCCAGCGGTCGGCTGGCGCGCGCGGTCAACACCAGCTCATGGCTGCCCGGACGCAGTTGCACCTGCAGGCTGCCATCGGCCTCGTAGCGCGCGGTCAAGCCGCCGCTCAAGGCCACCGGCACAAAATCGGCGGGCAACACCTGGCTGAGGGTTTCCTCGCGGCCCTTGCCCGAGACCTTGAGCCGCACCACGGTCACCAGCCGCTGCGGAATCACATCGTGCAGCAGTCGAAATACCTGCACGTCCAAACTATCGGCTTCGCGCACACCGGCCTCGGCCCGGCCCAGCCAGAGCGCGCTGGCATCGCGCTGGATCGGAAACACCGACTTGCCATCGACGGTCAGCGTCACCATCGCCACCGCGGCATCCAGCGTGATCGACGCCGGCCGCTCTTGCCAGCGCAGCACGCCGGTGACGCGATGGCTGCCGACCTTCAGCCACAGCACCGGATGGCCAGTGTTCGGATGCTTGACCACCGCCATCGCCTGGCCATCGACGGCGACCGCCAGCGGCCAGTGCCGATCATCCCCAGGCAGCGGCACCGCGCTGGCTGCCTGCACGCTCCAGGTTTGCGCAAAGCGTGCGCCGTCGGCATCGGCATCGATCTGCAAGCTGCCCGGCCAGGCGCAGACAAAATCTTCGCGCGATTGCCCCGCTTTTCCCAACAGCAGCGGACAAGCGCGGTATTCCTGCTGGTGTTGCACCCAGCCGGTCCAATCGGCGAGCGCCGTCGGCACCGCCACTTCGGCGCGGGCCAGCGTCGCCGCCAGCAAACCCAACAGCAGCGGCAACAGCAGTGTGATTGGACTACGCATGATCCACCTCATCATTGATTGGCTGCGCAGACAACGCAGGAACCGCCGCAGCGGGGTTTACCGGTGCAAAAAAAACAGCACCGTCTGCAGCACCGCTGCGCAGACGAAACCACTGAGAAAAAACAAATAGCTTAGTCGCAGATAGGGATATTTGTG
>PEUI01000318.1:12722-13070 GCA_002785585.1 Lysobacterales bacterium CG02_land_8_20_14_3_00_62_12 | reverse complement strand
GGTCGGTGTGCTGGTAGCGGGCGACGTTGTCTTCGACTTCGGCGATCAGCCGACCGGCCAAGTAGCGCCGAAAATGCCCGCTTTCTTCAATCACTCGCCACCCTCACGCACAATCTCGTCGCGGGTTGCTTCGACGTCATCACACTCCGAAGTGACACAGCCTTTCGCATCTGCCGTCGGGGTCGAGTTCCTCGTTGCGCGCTGGACCCAAGTCACTGATGTTGCCGTGGAGCTTGACACCGGTGACATTGCCGCGGCAATCGAGACGCGAGCCAGTGCAAGACTGCCGTCCATCCGAATCAATAAACTGACACGGTTTGGCAAGCGGCTATGGGGCAACTGCCGTTT
>PEUI01000318.1:2949-12697 GCA_002785585.1 Lysobacterales bacterium CG02_land_8_20_14_3_00_62_12 | reverse complement strand
GGCAAGCGGCTATGGGGCAACTGCCGTTTGTCGTCAGGCTGATTGCAGCGGTTGCCCTTCGCGGCGACTTGGCATCGCTGCCACGACGACGCGCAGGCTTTCCATTCAAGTCAAGCGATGCACTCGGCACCGCCGAAATAGGGGCGCAGGACGGCGGGCAAGGTGATCGAGCCGTCGGCGTTTTGGTAGTTCTCCATCACCGCTACCAGTGCGCGGCCGACCGCCACCCCGGAGCCGTTGAGGGTATGCAGCAGTTCGGGTTTGCCGGTGGCCGGATTGCGCCAGCGCGCCTGCATGCGGCGCGCTTGAAAGTCGCCGCAGTTGGAACACGACGAGATTTCCCGGTAGCAGTTTTGCGACGGCAGCCAGACCTCCAGGTCGTAGGTTTTGCTGGCGGCAAAGCCCATATCACCGGTGCATAGCAACATTCGTCGATACGGCAAACCAAGCTGTTCCAACAGGGTTTCGGCGGCGCGGGTCATGCGTTCGTGCTCGAGCTCACTTTGATCCGGGCGGGCGATGCTGACCAGTTCCACTTTTTCGAATTGATGCTGCCGGATCATCCCACGGGTATCCCGGCCACCACTGCCGGCCTCGGCACGGAAGCAGAGAGAATGCGCGGTCAACCGCATCGGCAAGGCGGTCTCTTCGATGATCTGATCGCGGACCAGGTTGGTCAGCGAAACTTCCGCCGTCGGAATCAGATAGCGCTTCACGTCGCCGGCACTGGCGACAAACAAATCCTCCTCGAACTTTGGCAACTGGCCGGTGCCCTGCATGCTTTCGGCGTTGACCAACAAGGGTACGTTGACTTCGAGATAACCGTGGGCTTGGGTGTGCAAATCCAGCATGAATTGCGCCAGCGCCCGATGCAACTTGGCCAACGCTCCGCGCAACACGGTAAATCTCGAACCGGACAGGCGCGCCGCCGCTTCTGCATCCAGCCAGCCGTGGCGCGCGCCCAGATCGACATGGTCCTTGCAGACAAAATCGAATTGCCGCGGCCGACCGTGACGGTGTACCTCAACATTGCCCGATTCATCCGCAGCGATCGGCACGCCAGCCAACGGCAGATTCGGAATGGTCAAGGCAATCGTCGCGATCTGCTGGCGAATGGCTTCGAGCCTGATCTCCGCAGCACGCAGCTCATCGGCCATCGCTGCCACTGCGGCCATCGGCGCCGCACTGTCTTCACCCCGCGCCTTGGCAATGCCGATGGCTTTGGACCGGGTGTTGCGCAGGTTCTGCAATTCCTGCGTGCGCACCTGGAGCTGCTTGCGCTCCGCCTCCGCCTGCGTCAACTGGTCGGCCGGCACGACAAATCCGCGTGTCTGCAACAGCTTCGCCGCCGTTGCCGCGAGTTCGCCGCGCAGCAGATTGGGGTCCAACATGGCAATTCCTTGCGGCAATGGGATAAGAGTGATTATCGCTTGCCCAGCGTCGGCGGGGCAAATTACCCATCGCTTGCGCTGCCAGCAGACGGCCGCCAGAAGCGCGCGAGTAGCTCGGCTATTGCCAGTAGTGCGGATGCTGCAGGCGACGCTGACCGACGGCGTTGAGATCGCCGAGCGATACCGCGACAAAACCGCTGTCCGCTGAATTGACAACGCGCGCGCCAGCGGCCTGCCAGCGGGCCACCACCTCGGCATCCGGATGGCCGTAGCGATTGTCGCGACCGGCGCTGATCCAGGCCAGACGCGCGCCGGTCGCCTGGACAAATGCCAGCGACGAAGCCGAACGACTGCCGTGATGCGGCACAAATACCAGATCAGCACGCAGCAACGGTGCCTGATCGCGCAGCAGTCGCGCTTCGATCAGCGCGCTGATATCTCCGGTCAATAGCGCTGCACCGCGGTTGGACTGGACCCGCAACACGCAGGAACTGTCGTTGCCGATATCCGGGAAATAGATCGGCGGGTGCAGAAACTCAAACGCCACCCCATCCCATTGCCAGCGCTCCCCAGCCAGACAGCGCGGCGCCGGATCGGCGTCAATACCGATCTGCACCGCAGCATCGGGCCAGGCCGCCAATACCGCGCCACGGCCGCCGGCATGGTCGTTATCGAGGTTACTCAGTACCAGCCGATCCAGTTGCCGGACACCGAGCGCAACCAGGCTCGGTACCACCACCGCTTCACCAAAATCGAAACCCCGGGCGCTGCCGGCGCCAGCATCGAACAGCAACGTGTGCCTGCGCGTCTGCACCAGCACCGATAGTCCCTGGCCGACATCGATCATGCTGATGCGCGCATCGCCCTCGTCGATGGGCGTCAGCAGCGGCCACAACAGGGGCAAAAACAACGGCAGCGCCAACGCCCGCGCCGGCACGCCGCGCGGCATGAACAGCCACAGCGCGCCGATCGTGGCCAACACCACGGCAACGCCATCGGGTTCCGGGAAATGAATCGCTGCGCCGGGCCAATCGGCCATGCTGGCGAGCACGCTCCACAACGGATGCAACAGACCGGCCGCCAGTTGCAGCAAGCCGCTACCCAGCGCTACCGATGCCGAGCCCAACAACAGCGCGATCAGCAACAACGGAATCACCACGAAGGTAATCCACGGCACCGCCAGCAAATTCGCCAACGGGCCGACCAGGCTGCTCTGCCCGAAAAATGCGATCACCACCGGCAACAAACCAATCGACATCGCCAGTTGCGCGCGGCCAAATCCACTCAGCAGGGTTTGCGCACGCTGACGCAAGCTCGGCGCAACGACCAATTCGGTGGCCTTTCCGGGCAGACACCAGAGCAGCCCGGCGACGCCCAGAAACGATAACCAGAAACTGGCGTTCAGTACCGCCAGCGGATCGATCAACAGCACCACCACGGCCGCCACCGCCAGGCTTTGCGGCATGCTGGCGTTACGCTGTTGCAGGCGCGCCAGCAAGACCACCGCAATCATCACCAGCGTGCGTTGCACCGGCAGCGACCAACCCGCCAGCAAGGCGTAGGCAGCGGCCGCCAGCAGCGCGCCCACTGCCGCCAACAGCAGTCGTGGCAAGCGCAACGCCAGACGCGGAAATAGCCGGTACCAGAGGCCAAAACAGAGCGCGCCAAAGCCCGCCACCAAGCCCACATGCATACCGGAAATGGCGATCAGATGGCCGGTGCCGGTGTTGCGCAAGATCGCCCATTCGGGTCCTTGCAATCCGCGCTGATCGCCCACGGCAAGCGCCTGCAGCAACGCCACCAGCGTGGCATCGGCAACCTGGTCGGCAATCCGCTGCGATAGTTTGAGCCGCAAACGATCCACTTGCGCCAGAAAGGTCAATTGCCCGGATTCGAACACCCGGCCGCTGCGCACATAACCGGTCGCCGCGAAGCGCTGCTCAAAAGCGTAGCGTTCGAAATCAAAACCGCCAGGATTCTGCACGCCCTGCGGCAAACGCAGCCGCACGCTGCCGACAAAGCGCTGGCCGGGCAACAGCCTCGGTGCCGTTTGATACCACGACAACCGCAGCCGACCACGGCTCCCCAGGCGCGCAGCAGATGCCGCATCGGGCTGCATCTCGAAGCGCACTGGCAGCAGATCGACGCGCGGCAAACCCAACACGCGACCGCTGACGGCGAGCTCCTGCTTGACCAAGCTCGGGGCGATGCGCTCCGTCAGTGCCTGCCCGCCGACGATACTCGCCCAGACCAGCCCAAGGCCAAAAAACGCCAACCGCGCCAGTCGCCAGTACGCCACCAGCAGCAGCACCGACGCCGCGCCAATCGCCATCAATACCGACCCCGGCCACAGCCGCGGCAACCAGCTCGGCAGACAAACACCGAGCACAAATGCCAACCCCGACCACACATCGAAAGCGCGCATTGGCACAAGTCGGGCAGCCACCGGCGCGGGCCCAATCAAAATCTAGTCTCGTTGATGCAAGCGACCGTCACGGATTTCGAGTACCCGATCCATGCGTGCCGCCAACTGCAAATCATGGGTCACCACCACCACGGCGGTGCCGAGATCGCGTTTCAATTCCAGCATCAGCGCAAACACACCGGCGGCGTTAGCGGCGTCCAGATTGCCGGTTGGCTCATCGGCCAGCAGGCACAAAGGCTTGGTCACCAACGCGCGTGCAATCGCCGCCCGCTGGCGTTCGCCGCCGGAAAGTTCGCCGGGTTTGTGATGCAACCTGGCCGCCAGTCCCACCCGACCCAACAGGGTTTGCGCACAAGCGCTGGCCAGCGCCACTTTTTCTCCCCGAATCAGCAACGGCATGGCGACATTTTCCAAAGCACTGAACTCGGGCAGAAGGTGGTGCAGTTGATAGACGAATCCGAGCGCGCAATTGCGCAGGTCGCCGCGCGCGCTATCCGACAATTGGCTCAGGTCCTGGCCAGCCACCTGCACGCTGCCTTGATCGGGCAAGTCCAAGCCGCCCAGAAAATGCAGCAAGGTACTTTTGCCGGCGCCCGAGGCACCGACAATGGCCACCGATTCGCCGGCCGCGACGCTGAGGTCAATGCCTTCCAGCACGCGGGTGCCGACGCCGGTCTCACGGTAGGTCTTGGCAACGCCGATGGCGCGCAGAACGATGTGGGGTGCAATGCTCATTCGTAGCGCAAGGCCTCGACCGGGTGGGTTCGCGCCGCGCGCCAAGCCGGATAAAGGGTGGCGAGCAAAGACAGCGACAACGACAAACCGACAATTTTCAGCACATCCAACGGCTGCGTGTCCGAGGGCAAATCGCTGATGTAGTAAATATCGGCCGGCATCAATTGGAAGCCAAACCAACTTTCCAGCACGCGCATGACATGGGTGACATTGTCGGCGAGCAAAACGCCGCCAACGCTGCCGATCAAGATACCGATCACGCCGATCAGCATGCCCTGCACCATGAAGATGCCCATGACCGTAGCCGGCCGCATGCCGAGCGTGCGCAGGATGGCGATATCACTTTGCTTGTCGGTCACCAGCATCACCAGCGAAGACACCAGATTGAACGCGGCCACCGCCACGATCAACGACATGATGATGAACATGACCATTTTCTCGGTGGCAATCGCACGGAAAAAATTGGCGTGCTCCTGGGTCCAATCGCGCACCTGATAGAAGCCGCCCAGGCGATCGGCAAGTCGCCGCGCCACCGCCCGTGACTGAAACATGTCGGCGAGTTTCAGGCGCACTCCGGAGACGGTATCGCCCATGCGGTAGAGCCGCGCCGCATCCTGGATATGGATCACCGCCATGCTGCGGTCGTATTCCTGGGTGCCGGATTCAAAGATGCCGACGACCTTGAAGCGCCGCATTTGCGGCAACACCCCAGCCGGCGACACCCGCGTCTGCGGCGCATAGACAACGACGCTGCCGCCGAGCTCGGCGCCTGCCCAAAGTGCCAGCTCGCGGCCCAGAATGATGCCGTAGGCGCCCGGCTTCAGTGCCGCCCAACTGCCCTCTTTGACGTTTTTCGAAATATCCGAAACCGCCGTCTCCAGTTCCGGCAACACGCCACGAATCATGGCGCCGCTGACACGCGCACCCTGGACCATGCCTTCGCGTTCGATGTAGGGCGCCGCACCGATCACTGGTTTTTCCGCGCTCGCCGCGCGCAGCGCTTGTGGCCAATCCGCCAGGCCTTCGCCGACGCCGGCAACGGTGGCGTGGGCCACCATGCCAAGGATGCGTTCGCGCAATTCTTTCTCGAACCCGTTCATCACCGAAATCACCGTGATCAACGCGGCCACGCCGAGCGCGATGCCCAGCATCGACACCAACGAAATAAACGAGATGAAGTGATTGCGGCGCTTGGCGCGGGTGTAACGCAGCCCAACAAAAAGTGACAAGGGACGAAACATGGTGCCTCTGGATGGTCCGAATGATCGCGCCGGGCGGTACAGACTAGCCGAAATCAAAAGCGGAATCGAAGCGATTTGCCGGATCGGGAAAGCGGCCAACGCCAGCACCATGGATGGGTCGCAATCACGCCCGCGTCCGCCGCCACTACGGCGCCGACCGAGGGTCGTTGGCGGCCGCTGGTGGGCGCGCAGAATGCAGCCAAATCCGCAGGCGCCGCTGGGCTTCTGTAGAGACCGAGTCCGGCCACAACAACAGGCTGAGCCGGCCGCGGCGATCCACCAGATGCCAGCGCAAGCCGATCAATTTGCCCAGAATACTGAACTCCAGCAAATGCGCTGGACACTCGCCAGCAGCGGTCAACAGCAGCCAACTGCCATCGGCCTGGAGCTGGGCGCGTTGCAGTGGCGGCGACCGCAACTGGCGGGTCGCACGCCAGCAAGCAATCAACACCAGCAGCGCCAACCCCACCTTCGGTGCCGGCGGCAGCCCGCAGCGAGCAGTGGCCAGCAGCGCCAGCAAACTGATCGCCAGCACCGCCGCCATGCCGATCCGGGAAACGGCGATGTCAAAGCTGAGGGAGGGCGCGGATCGTTTCAACCAGAGCCCCCAATTCGCGATCCGGACAGGTCTGATAGGCAAGAAACCAGCGCTGCAGATCACGATCTTCGCAGGCCAGCAAACGCTCGAATCCGGCCAATTCGGCGGCACTGGCGAGGGCGGCGCGGTGGCGCATGAATCGCAGCAGAAACGCATCGAGTTCCTGGGTGCCACGGCGACACTGCCAGCGCAACCGCGCGAGTTGATTGGGCGCCAGGGTCATGCGCGCACCCCGCTGGCGATCAAATCACGCGCCCAATCAGACCATGCCGCCAGCCGCGCTTGCACGCTCAAGCCGAACGCCGCGCCAGCATCGCCTTCTTGATTTCGGCAATCGCCTTGGCCGGGTTCAAACCCTTCGGGCAGGTCTTGGTGCAATTCATGATGGTGTGGCAGCGATACAAACGAAACGGGTCTTCGAGATTATCCAGACGATCCCCGCTGTCTTCATCGCGCGAGTCGATGATCCAGCGATACGCCTGCAACAACACCGCCGGGCCCAGGTAACGATCACCGTTCCACCAATAGCTTGGGCAACTGGTGGAGCAGCAGGCGCAGAGAATGCATTCGTACAAGCCATCGAGCTTGGCACGATCCGCCTTGGATTGCCGACGCTCGCGATCTGGCGGCGGCGAGCTCTGCGTGCGAATCCACGGCCGGATCGAAGCGTATTGGGCATAGAACTGGCTCAGGTCGGGCACCAGATCCTTGACCACCGGCATGTGCGGCAACGGATAGATCGGCACCTGCTTGCCATGGCAATCGCTGATCTCCTTGGTGCAGGCCAGGGTGTTGGTGCCATCAATATTCATCGCGCAGGAGCCGCAGATGCCTTCGCGGCAACTGCGCCGAAAGGTCAGCGTCGGGTCGATTTCGTTTTTGATTTTGATCAGCGCGTGCAGCACCATCGGCCCACAATCGGCGGTATCGATGTCGTAGGTATCCAGCCGCGGATTTTCATCGTTGTCGGGATTCCAGCGATAGATCTTGAAGGTGCGCACCGATTTGGCGTCAGCCGCCGCCGGAAAATGCTTGCCCTTCTGTACTCGGGAGTTTTTTGGCAGTGCGAACTCGGTCATACCCAACCTCACCTTTGGTCTTGAAGGCGCGGCAAACCATTGCCACGCGGGATGTCCAGCCAATCCAAGCGATCAATACTTGCGTTCTTTCGGCGGCGCCACCGCCACATCACCGGAGGTCGTCAAGTGCACCGGCCGGTAGTCGATACGCACCTTGCCATCGGCATCGACGTGCGCCAGCGTGTGCTTGAGCCAGTTCACGTCATCACGTTTGGGAAAATCCTCGCGGGCGTGCGCGCCACGACTCTCGGTACGATTCTCGGCCGAATAAATCGTCGTCAACGCCATCCCCAGGAGATTTTGCAGCTCCAATGTCTCCACCAGATCGGTGTTCCAGATCAACGAGCGATCAGTCACTTTCACGTCGGCGAACGAGGCGTGAACCTGGCTGACTTTGGCCGCGCCAGCACGCAACGATTCGCCGGTGCGGAATACGGTGGCGTCGGCCTGCATGGCGCGCTGCATTTGCTCGCGAATGTCGGCGGTGGCCAGATTGCCGTTGGCGTGGCGCAATCGATCAAAGTTGGCCAGCGCCGGCTCCAGCGCATCGGCCGCCAAAGTGGAATGCTTGGCACCCGGCGTCACCACTTCACCGGCACGGATCGCCGCGGCGCGGCCAAACACGACGATATCCAGCAAGGAGTTGGAACCGAGACGGTTGGCGCCGTGCACCGAGACGCAGGCGGCCTCGCCGATGGCCATCAAACCGGGGATGACTGCATCCGGATTGTCGCCCTTGCGGGTGACCACTTCGCCGTGGATATTGGTCGGGATGCCGCCCATGTTGTAGTGCGCCGTGGGAATTACCGGAATCGGCTCGCGGGTCACATCGACCCCGGCGAACACGCGTGAGGTCTCGGCGATGCCGGGCAATTGTTCGTTGATGGTGGCAGCGCCGAGGTGCTCCAGATGCAGGTGGATGTGGTCTTTTTTCGGGCCAACACCGCGGCCTTCGCGGATTTCCAGGGTCATGCAGCGGCTGACCATATCGCGCGGCGCCAGATCCTTGACGCTGGGCGCATAGCGCTCCATGAAGCGCTCGCCATTGGCATTGGTGAGATAGCCACCTTCGCCGCGGACGCCTTCGGTGATCAACATGCCGGCGCCATACACCCCGGTCGGGTGGAATTGCACAAACTCCATATCCTGCAGCGGCAAGCCAGCGCGCAGCACCATGCCACCGCCGTCGCCGGTGCAGGTGTGCGCCGAGGTGCAGGAGAAGTAGGTGCGGCCATAACCACCGGTGGCCAGCACGACGCTCTGGGCACGGAACAAATGCAGCGTGCCATCGGCCAGATTCCAGGCGAGCACGCCCTTGCAAACGCCTTCTTCGAAAATCAGATCGAGCGCAAAGTACTCGACATAAAATCGGGCGTCATGCTTCAAGGCCTGTTGATAGAGCGTATGCAACATCGCATGGCCGGTGCGATCAGCAGCGGCGCAGGTGCGTTGCGCGGGCGGGCCCTCACCGTACTTGGTGGTCATGCCGCCGAACGGGCGTTGATAGATGCGGCCATCTTCGGTGCGCGAAAACGGCAGGCCGAAGTGTTCCAGCTCGACCACGGCGGGGATCGCCTCGCGGCACATGTATTCGATGGCGTCTTGGTCGCCCAGCCAATCGGAGCCTTTGACGGTGTCGTAGAAATGCCAACGCCAGTCGTCCGGACCCATATTGGCCAGTGCTGCCGAAATGCCGCCCTGCGCCGCCACGGTATGCGAGCGCGTGGGAAATACCTTGCTGATACACGCGGTGGCCAGGCCTTGTGCGGCCATGCCCATGGTGGCGCGCAGGCCGGCGCCGCCGGCACCGACAACCACAACGTCATATTGGTGAGTGGTGATCTTGTAAGCGTCCACGTCGGGTCAAGCTCCCATGGTGATGCGCAACAGGCAAAAAGCAGCGCCCAATGCGGCAAGAAAAGCCAGCAATCGCACCGCCAGCAACAGACTGATCTCCATTGCCCGGCCATGCACGTAATCTTCGATCACCACTTGCAGACCCAACCAGGCGTGATAGAGCGCGGCCAGCAGGAACGCCAGTAGCAAAAACGCATTCAGCGGTTGCGCCAGATAGACCCGCGCATCGGCGTAGTCCGCTCGCAGCAAACTGGCCGCGGCCAACAAAAACCACAAGGTCAAAGGCAACAACAGCACGCTGCTGACGCGTTGCGCCCACCAGTGCTCAGTGCCCGCTTTGGCGGAGCCGAGTCCGCGCACTTCGGCGAGTGGATCACGCAGGCTCATCACGCACCTCCAAACAATCGAATGGCGACCAACCC
>PEUI01000318.1:726-2941 GCA_002785585.1 Lysobacterales bacterium CG02_land_8_20_14_3_00_62_12 | reverse complement strand
GAGCGGCGACGGCAACTACCGTCCAGCCACTGGCAGCGCTGGTCGCCAGGTCAAGTCCCCGGCCCAGGTCCCAGACCAGATGGCGCACGCCATTGGCCAGATGGAACAGCAGGCTGAAGGCAAATCCGAGCAGTACCAAAGCGCCGAACCAGGAGCCGGCGATCCGCGCAAAGCTGGCGTAGCACTCAGGACCGCTGGCAATCGCTACCACCCAGTAGATCAGCAGGGCCAAGCCAAGACAAAGGAACACGCCGGTGGCGCGATGCAGGATCGAGAGCACCGAGGTGAGCTCCGGTCGGTAAATCTGTAAGTGCGGTGATAGCGGTCTGGCAACAGGCATGGCAGTTTTCATCCAGTAGTTGAGTGCAGACAACGATAAACGACGGTTTGGCGCAATACCTTAGAAATCAATACAGCGACCGGCTTGCTCCCAATCGCCAAAACGTGTGGGTTCGGGGCCTTTGCGGCCACCGATTTCGGTGCTGGGATGGGGGGCTGATCGAACTTCAGCAGGCGCAACGATGGCCGCCGACATCACGGTCACTGCGTCCGACTCGCCGCTACCGCTGAGCGCCGAGGCCGGGTTTCCGGCTTCGGGCTGACGAGATGGGCTTGGTGCAGAAGGGAGTGACATCGCCCGGCGATAATAGCGCTTTCGATATGGCAGCGGCAATCAGTCTTGATTGTCTGGCTCAACAAAACTGAAGCGAATTTCCGGAAAACGCGAACGCATCGCGATTTCCACGCGATTGATCGCCGCCACCGCCTCGGCAATGCTTTGATCTTCGGCAAGCTGCACTTTGACCGCGACCATGACGTCGCTACCGAGCTGCAAGGTAATCAAGTTGAACACCCGGGAGATTTCCGGCCGGGCCTCCAGAAAAGCCCGCAGTTGCCGGTTTAGCACCGGGTCGGCGCTCTGCCCGATCAGCAACGCCTTGACCTCGATCGCCACAAATACCGCCACCACGATCAGCAAAACACCGATCGCGATGGTGCCGAGCGCGTCATACCTGGGATCGCCGGTCAGCATCGTCAACAAGATCGCCATCAGCGCCAGCGCCAGCCCGAGTAACGCCGCCAGGTCTTCGCCGAAAATGACGATCAACTCGCTCTGCCTTGAATCCCGAAACCAGCGCCAGAGACGCTCGCTACCGCGCGCTTTGTTGACTTCGCGCATGCAGCCAGCCATCGACACACCCTCAACTATCAAGCCGAACGTCAGCACCGCCACCGCCAGCCAAGGCCAGTGCAGTTCGGCCGGGTGCTGCCATTTGTGCAGTCCCTCGTACAACGAAAACATGCCGCCGACGCTGAATAGCAACAGCGCCACCAGAAACGACCAGAAGTAAATGGCTTTGCCGTGACCGAGCGGGAAATCTGCGGTCGCTGGCAACCGCGCGCGCTTCATGCCGAGCAACAGCAGCAACTGGTTGCCACAATCCGCCAGCGAGTGCACCGCCTCGGCCAACATCGCCCCGGATTGAGTCAGCAGGGCGGCCACCGCCTTACTGACAAAAATCGCAAAATTGGCACCCAAAGCAATCAAGATCGCTTTGGTGGAATCGCCTTTGCCGGCCATCGGTAAACTCCAGAAATCGGGCCGGTGATTATGCCCGAATCGCCGCCAATTGCGCCCACCGCCATCGTCGCCGCTGGCCATAGCGGTTCCACCACACCGGTCCGGCGATCCCGAAATGGCTGTTTTGACACCCCAATCACAACGACTGCGTGCATACTTTGGCGATGCGCAGCCAACAACGTCACCAGCCACCTTTGCAACACCAGCGCACCGGCGTGTGGCAGGAACGACTGGTGCTGGCCAATGGCCGCGAGGTGGTCCTGCGACCGATCCACCCCAATGACCTGGAGCCCCTGCGGGCCGGCTTCACCACCTTGACCGCAGAAGAGATTCGCCTGCGCTTTATGCATCCGATGACCGGGTTGACGCTGGAGTTCGCCCGCCAGCTCACCCACCTCGATCCCAACAACGCGTTCGCTCTGGTGATCGCCGAACCGCTGCCAGCGGGGCAAGCCTTGGTCGGCGCCGTCGCCCGATTGAGCTTCGACCGAACCACCGGACTGGCCGAGTTTGCGCTGCTGGTGGCCAAACCAATTGCCGGCTTTGGGCTTGGCCACTACCTGATGAAGAAACTGATTTACTGGGCGCGGCGCAACCATCTGCGCGCCATCTGCGGCGATGTCCTGCGCGAGA
>PEUI01000318.1:0-682 GCA_002785585.1 Lysobacterales bacterium CG02_land_8_20_14_3_00_62_12 | reverse complement strand
GAGCCGCGCTTGAGTGCCGTAGTTGAGATGCCTTCAGAACCAACCGAGGTGGAGTCACCCATGCCGCCAGCCATTGCCGCGTCATCAAGATTGTGCGCAACGCGCTCGACACCGACCTGGTGGTCGCGTTCTCGCTTGGTTTTGCTCGGCGCCTGTCTGTGGCTGCTGGCGGCTTGCACCGATAAGACAGCGTCGCCAGTTGCCGGGCCCAGTGCGCTGACCAGCCAGCCCACGCTGGCGGCCTTGCCCACCCCACGCAGCAACGTCGCCGTTGCTGGCGTCCACACGCCGCAAGGATTCGCCATCATCGCCGCCAACGGCCTGGGTAGCGGCAAGACCCATAAGGCGATCCAGCGCAGCTTGTTCGTCTGGAGCGAACGCCATCCGCAATGGCGGCAACTGGCTGATTTGCCGGTGGCCGAAGGGAGTCTCGCCAGCGCCGCGGTGGCGGTGCGCGGACGCGTCTGGCTGCTCGGCGGTTACACCGTCGCCGCCGATGGCAGCGAAGCGTCCACACCCCATCTGCATGCGATCGATCCGGACACCGCCGTGGTAGCGCGGATGCCGGATATGCCGATCCCAGTCGATGATGCCCTCGCCCTGCCCTGGCGGGATCGCTACCTGGTGTTGGTCAGCGGTTGGCACGACACCGGTAACGTCGATGCCGTACAGATCTTCGATA
>PEUI01000106.1:3041-4403 GCA_002785585.1 Lysobacterales bacterium CG02_land_8_20_14_3_00_62_12 | reverse complement strand
AGTGCCGGTGAATGCCACCCCGGAAGCCGCTGCGGTGATGCTGGCGGTGATCGCCGAACACGGTGGCAGTTGCGGCTTCAAGGTCGCCGGTGGTGTGCGCACGCTGGCTGACGCCGCGTGCTATATCGGTTTGGCCGAAGCGGCGCTCGGTGCCGATTGGGTGCAGCCCGAGCATTTTCGCATCGGCGCCAGCGGCCTGTTTGCCGCGATCACCGCGGTGCTGGCTGGCGGGTCATGAGCGTGCCGACGGCGGCCGCGCTGATTCGTCGCAAACGCGAGGCCGGGCGCTTATCCGCGGTCGAGCTGAGGGCCTTGGCGCAAGGTATTGCCAGCGGCGCATGGAGCGACGGCCAGATCGGTGCTTTCACCATGGCGGTGGCCTGGCACGGCATGACCATCGACGAGTGCGTCGATTTCACCTTGGCGCTGCGCGATTCCGGTGACTGTCTGCATTGGGAGGATCTGCAAGGCCCGGTGCTGGACAAGCATTCCACCGGCGGCGTGGGGGATTGCGTGAGCCTGCTGCTGGCGCCGTTGCTCGCCGCCTGCGGCGCTTATGTGCCGATGATTTCCGGGCGCGGCCTCGGCCACACCGGCGGCACGCTGGACAAACTGGAAAGCATTCCCGGCTATCAGGTCAATCCCGAGCCGACGCGGCTGCGCGCCGTTATCCGCGAGGTCGGCGCGGCGATTATTGGGCAGAGCGCCAGACTGGTGCCGGCTGATCGACGCCTTTATGCGGTGCGTGATGTCAGCGCCACGGTCGATGTGCCAGCGCTGATGGTGGCGTCGATCTTGTCGAAAAAATTGGCCGGTGGCGCCGGCGCGCTGGTGCTCGATGTGAAGACCGGCAGTGGCGCACAGACACCGACCGAGTCGGCGGCGCGCGACCTCGCCGAGATTTTGTTGCGCGTCGCCAACGGCGCCGGTCTGGCGACGCGGGCCGCGCTGACCGACATGGGTCAGGTGCTGGGCAACGCTGCGGGCAACGCGCTGGAAGTGCGCGGCGTGCTGGCGATTTTGCGCGGCGCTGGCTGTCCGCGACTGACCGCCCTCAGCCTGCAATTGGCCGCAGAATTGCTCTGCCTCTGCGGGCTGGCGCACGATCACCATGGCGCCCATCTGCAATTGCAGCGGGCGCTGGATTCGGGGGCCGCGGCCGAGCGCTTCGCGCGCATGGTGGCGGCACTCGGTGGCCCGCACGACTTGCTGGAAAAGCCCGATGCCTATTTGGCGCGGGCGCCGATCCAGCTTGCGGTGACGGCGGATCGACCGGGTTTCGTCGGCGCCATCGACGTGCGTGCGCTGGGCATGGCGGTGGTGGATTTGGGCGGTGGCCGCCGCCATCCGGATCAGCGCATC